>NZ_CEEDMJ010000005.1:0-248384 GCF_979255925.1 Kineococcus sp. AC630 | reverse complement strand
CCGCGAACGGCAGCGCCCGCCCCGCGCCGAGCGCCACCTCCGCGGCGCGGTTGCCCGGCCCCGTCCGGGAACGCCGCCCGGCGCTGATCGCCTCCGGTCTCGTGCTGGTCGTCGCCGGCTCGCTCGGCAGCGCCCTCGTGGTGCACCGCAGCGGAGACCGCGTCGACGTCCTCGTCGCCCGGCACGACATCGCTCCCGGCGCGGTGGTGACGGCGCAGGACCTCGGCACCGCCCGGGTGGCCGCCGACGGCGCCGCCGTCGTCCCCGCTTCCGCCCTCGCGAACTTCGTCGGCACCTACGCGACCTCGCGCATCCCCGCGGACACCCTGGTGAACCGGACGATGTTCCTGGCCGGGGACACCGTCCCCACCGACGCGGCGGTCGTCGGGATCGTCCCTGGACCCGAGCAGCGTCCCGGCGACGCGCTCGCCGCCGGCGACGTCGTCCGCGCCTTCCTCGTGGCCTCCGACGGTTCCAACACCGTCACGGGGCAGCCCGCCGGCACCGTCCTGCTCGAATCGGCCCGGGTCGTCGCCGGTGGCTCCGCCGCCGCCGCGGGCGTCGGTGACGTCGCCGGCGACCCGGGGACGGTGTCCCTGCTCGTCCCGACCGCCGACGCCGCCCAGGTCGTGGCCGCGGCCGCGGCGGGACAGGTCGCCCTGGTGCGCCTCGCCGACGCCACCGTCCCGCCCGTCGACCTCGTGCGGGAGTGACCGGTGGCCCTCGTCTCCTTCCTCTCCGCCAAGGGCTCTCCCGGGGTGACCACCACCGCTCTGCTCAGCGCAGCGCTCTGGCCGCACCCCTGTGTCCTCCTCGACGCCGACCCGGCCGGCGGTGACGTCGCCGCCCGCGTACCCGCCGTCGACGGCGGTGTCCTCGACCCCGACCGCGGCCTGCTGCCGCTGCTGACCAGTGCCCGCCGCGGTCTCAGCGGGGCGCAGGTCCTCGAGCAGGTCCAGGTCGTCGCCGGGGGCACCCGCGTCGTCTGCGGGATGACCGGCCCCGAGCAGTCCCTCGCCGCCGGGCGCGGCTGGTCGGCGCTCGCGAACGCCGTCGCCGACCTGCGCGACGGCGAGGTGCCCACCGACGTGCTCGTCGACGCCGGCCGCGTCGGCGCCGACGCCGTGCACCTCGACCTGCTGCGGGCCGCCGACACCGTGGTCCTCCTCGTTCGCGCCGACACCGCCGCCGTGCTGCACGGTCGGGAACGACTGCGCGTCCTCGGTGGTGCGCTGCGCCGACCCGACGGGCTGCTCCCGCGGACCGGCGTCGTCGTCGTGGGAGACCCGCACCACCGCGACGCCGCGGACGCGGCGGCGGTCCTGACCTCCGTCGGCGACTGGGTCGAGGACTTCGGCCGCCTCCCGCTCGATCCCGCCGGAGCCCGCGTCTTCGACGGCGCCCGCTCGGCGCGCCCCGAACGCACCGCGCTCGTGCGGGCGGGGGCACCGGTGGTGGCCGCCCTGGCCGCCGCCGCCCACGGCGAACTCCAGCGAGGTGCCGCGTGAGCCTCCTCACCCACCGCGATTCCGGCCACGATTCCGACCGCGGCTCCAGCCGGGCCACCGGACGGTCCACGACCGGGCACCGCTCGCACGAGGCCGTCGACCACGACCTGGTCCGGCGTCTGCGCGGCGTCGTCGCCGACCGCCTCTCCGCCCAGCGACGTCGCGACGACACCGCGGGCCGCACCCCCATGTCGGCCGCCGACGAACGGCAGTTCGCCCGGTCCCTCGTCGTGCAGGTCCTGGAGGACCACGCCCGCGCCGAGGTGGAGGCCGGTCGGCCGCCGTTGTCCGCCGAGGGCGAGGAATCCGTGGCCTCCGCCATCGGCGCCGCCCTCTTCGGCGTCGGACGACTCCAGCCGCTGCTCGAGGACCCCGACGTCGAGAACATCGACATCAACGGCTGCGACCGGGTGTTCGTCAGCTACGCGGACGGCCGGGAGGAACTCCACGGTGCCGTCGCCGAGTCGGACGAGGACCTCGTCGAACTCGTCCAGGTGCTCGCCTCCAACGTCGGACTCACCAGTCGGCCCTTCGACTCCGCCAACCCCCAGCTCGACCTCCGGCTGCCCGACGGGTCGCGGCTCTCGGCAGTCATGGGCGTCTGCCAGCGTCCCGCGCTCAGCATCCGCCGGGCCCGGCTCTCCAGCGCCACCCTCGCCGACCTCGTCGCGTCCGGTTCCATGACC
Organism: Kineococcus sp. AC630; assembly: GCF_979255925.1. Taxonomy (NCBI): domain Bacteria; kingdom Bacillati; phylum Actinomycetota; class Actinomycetes; order Kineosporiales; family Kineosporiaceae; genus Kineococcus; species Kineococcus sp. AC630. Next base: position 246,190 of record NZ_CEEDMJ010000005.1, on the reverse strand, counting down.
GAGGACCTCGCGCAGTTCCTGCGGGCCGCGGTGCGGGCCCGCAAGAACATCATGCTCGCGGGGTCCACCAACTCCGGGAAGACGACCCTGCTGCGGGCGCTCGCGGCCGAGATCCCGCCGCACGAGCGGCTCATCACCGTCGAACGGGCCCTGGAACTCGGTCTGGACCAGCAGGTGCGCGAGCACCCGAACGCCGTCGCGTTCGAGGAACGGCTGCCGAACTCCGAAGGGGTCGGCGGGGTCACCATGGCCGAACTCGTCCGCCGTTCGCTGCGCATGAACCCCAGCCGGGTCATCGTCGGGGAGGTCCTCGGCGACGAGATCGTGACGATGCTCAACGCCATGAGCCAGGGCAACGACGGTTCGCTGTCCACCATCCACGCGAACTCCTCGGCGGAGGTGTTCAACCGCATCTCCACCTACGCCCTGCAGGCGGAGGAACACCTGCCGGTGGAGGCCAGCCACATGCTCATCGCGGGCGCGGTGAACTTCGTGGTGTTCCTCGACAAGCAGAACACCTACCACTCCGGCGGGAGCCTGCGCCGCGCCGTCGCCAGCGTCCGCGAGGTCACCGGCGTCGACGGCCGCGTCCTCAGTTCCGAGGTGTTCCTGGCCGGTCGCGACGGGGTCGCCCGCGCGCACGCGCCGTTGCAGTGCGCCGACGACCTCGAGGCCGCCGGCTACGTCGCCCCCGTCCTCGAGCGGTGGGGTTCGTGAACGGCGCGGTGCAGACGCCACCGGAGTTCCTCGTCGCGTTCACCGCGGCGCTCGTCGGGCTGGGGATCCTCGTCCTCGTGCTCGGGGTCCACGGTCGGATCCCCGGACCGAGCTCCCGACCCGGGCTGCGCCGCGGTGCGGTCGCGGGACTGGGCCGGCAGGCGCTGCTCGGGATCGGTGCCGGCGTCGTGACCCTCGTCCTGACCCGGTGGGTCGTGGCGGGGATCGGCATCGGTCTGCTCGTCGCGTGCTGGCAGCGGCTGCTCGGCGGAAACGCCGAGGAGAACCGCGGCATCGCCCGCCTGGAGGGTCTCGCGAACTGGACTGAGTCGCTGCGCGACACGATCGCCGGCGCGATCGGTCTGGAGCAGGCGATCCCCGCGACGACGGCCACCTCCGCGCCCGTGCTGCGGCCGTCGTTGAACCTCCTGGTGGACCGGTTGCGCATCCGCGAGCCGTTGCCGGACGCGCTGCTGCGCTTCGCCGGCGACGTCGACGACCCGAGCGCGGACGTCGTCGTCGCGGCGCTGGTGCTCAACGCGCGGTTGCGGGGCCCGGGGTTGCGCGACGTGCTCACGGCTCTCGCCACCTCGACCCGCGAGGAACTCGACGTGCGTCGCCGCATCGAGGCCTCCCGGCGCAGCATCCGCCGCAGCGTCCAGATCGTGCTGCTCATCGTCCTCGGGGTGATGGGGGTCCTCGCGGTGTTCAACCGCGACTACGTCGCCCCGTACTCCAGCGTCGCCGGGCAGATCGCGCTGATGGTCGTCGCCGCGCTGTTCCTCGCCGGGCTGACCTGGCTGCGTCGACTCGCGAAGGTCGAGTCCCACGAACGGTTCCTGACCCACCCCGAGACCGGGAGGACGACGTGATGGACGGACTGGAACTCGCCCTGCTCACGGGGGCCGTGGCGGCCTCGGGGATCGTCGTCCTGCACGCCGCCCTGGTGCCGGCGCGGCCGTCGGTGTCCGTCCAGGTCGCCCGCCTCGACGGGGCCCGTCGCTCGACCCGGCACACCGTCCTGTCCGCGGCGGAGGCTGCCGCCTCGGTCGCCCCCGACCGGGGGTTGTTCGGCCTGCAGGCCGCGTTCGGCCGGATGATGGCGACCCTCGCGGACCGTCTCGAGGTGCTCGCGGCCGAACGTGGCTGGCGGCTGCGGCGCACGCGCGCCGACCTCGCGGTGCTGGGCCGGCGGACGGGGGAGTTCCTCGCCACCAAGGTCGTCGCCGGGCTCGTGCTGCTGCTCCTCGCCCCGATCTGCTGGTTGTCGTTGCGCGCGTTCGGGGTCCCGCTCCCCGGAGGCGTCCCGTTGTCGCTCGCGCTGGTGATGGGTGGTCTCGGTTTCGTGGTGCCCGACCTCGCCCTGCGGGGCGACGCCCAGCGCCGTCGGCGGGACTTCCGCCGCGTCGTCGGGGTGTTCTCCGACCTGGTCGCGATGAACCTCGCCGGTGGTCGGGGCCTGCCCGAGGCGTTGCTGAGTTCGGCCTCCGTCAGCGACTACTGGGCCCTCGTCCGCATCCGCCAGGCCCTGGCCGGGGCGCGGTTGTCGGGCAGCACGCCCTGGCAGGCCCTCGGTGACCTCGGCGACGAACTCGCCGTGGCCGAACTCTCCGACCTCGCCGGTGCCCTGGCGCTGGCGGCCGACGACGGTGCGAAGATCCGCGCCTCGCTCGCGGCCCGTGCGGCCACGATGCGCCGCCGGGACATGGCCGACGTCGAGGGCGAGGCGGGGGAGAAGTCCCAGTCGATGCTCGTCGCCCAACTGGTCCTGTGCACCGCGTTCATGGTGTTCCTGGCCTTCCCCGCAGTCCACAACCTGATGGCCCAGTCGTGATCGAGAAACCTGTCGAAGGGAACCACCATGTCCGACAACCTCCTCCTGCTGTCCCGGCTCGCCCGGGTGCTCTCGGCCCGCGCCCGTCGGGGCGCGGCCCAGGGGCGGGACGCGGGAGCGTCCGCGCTGGAGTGGGCGGTCATCGCGGCGATCGTCGTCGTGGCGGCGACGCTCATCGGCGGCGCGGTGTACAAGATCGTGCAGACCAAGAGCGAGGAACTGACGAAGTGTTCGCAGACCACCGTCGGCGGCGTCTGCTAGTCCGCGACGACCGGGGTTCCGCGGCGCTGGAGATGGCGTTCATCGCCCCGGTGTTCCTGCTGCTGGTGTTCTTCGGCATCCAGGCGGGGTTGTGGGCCTACGGCCGTTCGGTCGCGCTGGCCTCGGCCCGCGAGGGCGTCGCGCAGTTGCGCGTCGTCCCCGACGAGCAGCAGGCGGCCGCGGCCGACCCGGTCGTCCGCGCCCACGTCGAGCAGTTCGCCGGGACCATCGGTCGGGAGTCGCTGCTCGACCCGCAGGCGAGCACGCAGTGGAACGCGAACCGCAGCGAGGTGAGCGTCGTGGTCACCGGCCACGTCATCAGCCTCGTCCCCGGTCTCGACCTCACCACGACGCAGCGGGCCTCCGGAACCGTCGAACGCTTCGGGAACGTCCGGTGAACCGCTCCTCGGGGGACGAGGGGAGCGTTGCGCTGGAGTTCACCCTGGTGGCTCCCGCGCTGTTCCTGCTCATCGCCCTGCTGCTGGCCTACGCCCGGGTCACCCAGGTCTCGGCCACGCTGGACTCCGGGGTCCGCGACGCGGCCCGAGCGGCCACGACCGCCCGCAGTCCCGCTGCGGCGCAACAACGCGCCTACACGGTGCTGCACGACGCCGTGGGTCCGGGGAACTGCGCGGACAGCCTCGTCGTGCAGCCCATCCCGGAGTTCGCCGCGGGGCGTGCGGTGACCATCACCGCCCGGTGCAGCTACTCGGTGGCCGACCTCGGTCTGCCGGGTCTGCCGGGGTCGTTGTCGGTCACGAGTTCCTTCGCCAGCCCCCTCGACCCGAACCGGGAGCTGTCGTGAACCGGTTCCGGGGGGACGAGGGCTCGATCGCCCCGGCGGTGCCGGTCCTGGCGCTGGTCCTGCTGCTGCTGGCCGGACTGGTGGTCGACGCGTCGCGGCAGCTGAGCGCCCGGGCCCGGGCCGTCGCCTACGCCGAGGAGGCGGCCCGCGCCGGCGCGGCCGCGATCGACCTGGACGCGGAGGACCTGGAACTCCTCCCCGAGGCTCAGGTCGCCGCACGGGTCGACGCGTACTGCGAGGCGGCCGCCGCCTCGGGGGCGCCGATCGTCGACCCCGGGCACTGCTTCCGGGGGACCACGGACGTCGGTGATCCCCTGCACCGCCGGATCGTGGTGCGGACCCACGTCGAGATCGTGCAACCGGCCTCCCTGCTGGGGATCGTCGGTGTCGAGGAACTTCGGGCCTCCGGTGACGGGCGGGCCCGCCCCTTCGAGGGGACGAGCGAGGAGGACGTGACGTGCACGGAAACCGGATCCTGCTGATCGTCGCCGCGGGCGCGATCTCCTGCCTGACGGCGTGCTCGGACGGAGCGAGCGACGTCGCCCCACCGGCGGCGACGGTCGCGGCGAGTGCGGCCGCGCCGGCGCCGGTCCCTTCGGCGGCAGTGTCTTCGACGGCGGTGGCCGGCGAGTTCGACGGCGATGCCGCGGTGACGGCGTTGCGGGGGTACCTGCGTGAACAGGCCCTCGCGATCGACGCCGGTGTCGCCGACGCGGCAGCCGTTCCCGCGTTCACCGCCACCCTCACCCCGAACGCCCGGTCCTGGGCGCTGCCGTTGCTCGCGGCCAACCTCGGGGACCGGATGCCGGGCCCCTACCCGGTCGGCGTGCTCGCGAGCACGCGAGCGGGGGACGACCGCGTCGAACTCGACCTCTGCCTGCAGGACCGCGGGTGGCAGGTCGACCGCACCAGCGGGGAGCCGGTGAACGCGGCCCACTACGGCGGCGCGCACGCCGTCGTCCTGCGCGTCGGCGAGGCGTGGCTGGTCGACGACCTGGCCACCACCGGGGCCGACTGCGGTGCGGGCGACGTCGTCGAGGAGCGGTTCTGATGCGGCGCACCGCGGCGGTCCTCCCCGCGGTTCTCACCGCCGTCCTCGCCACCGCCGTCGTCGGTCTCGCGACCCCCGCGCAGGCGGCCGAGGCCGGTGGTGCCCGGGCGATGGCGGCCAACCACACCGGTTCCGACACCGACAACGTGCACGGTAGTTGCCGGACCTACGCCTCGTCGGCCGGCAACTACGGCGCCGTCTGTTCCGCGGGCGGGACGGCCAGGAACTACCGGGCGCTGCTCGGCGGTGCCCCGGTGCCGACCTGCTGGTTGCTGCCGCCGGACGAGACGGGCCCGACCATGGACTCGGCCACACCGTTCGGGCTCAGCACCTCGGCACCGGTGCTCACGCCGGGGCCCACCGACACGCCCTCCCCGGTCGGCGTCCCGTCGTCGGCACCGACCACGGCCCCCGTCACGCCGCCCGTCGCCGAGCCGACACCGGGAACCCCTCCCACCACGACCGGCCCGCCGGAACCCGCGGTGACCGAGACCACGCCGGTCGAGGTGCCCGAAGACTTCCTGAAGGTGTGCATGACGACGCCCGTCGACCCGGTGACGCTCGCGCCCGCACGGGTCGTCGGGTACTCCAGCGGCGTCCTCCCGTTCCTGCGCAGTTCCCCCGACCGCCCGCCGTTCTGGTGGGAACTGACGGAGGGACAGCGCAGGTACCTCATCACCAAGGAGAAGACCGGCCGACTGCACCCGGGGATGCTCGTCACCTCGCCCTCCCGCACACCGCGTCTGGGACAGACCATCTCGTTCTCGGCCGAGGGCGACCGCGACGTCCCCCTGGACTACGGCTTGCTGCGCATGCGGGCCGAGTTCCGCTCCCTGACGGTCGCCTCCGGCGAACCGGGTCAGAAGGACGTCGAGTGCGCCGGCGGGGGCCGGGAACTCCTGGCCGGTGCGACCGAACGCACCGGACCCGGCATCTGCTCGTTCAGCTACTCGCAGACCTCCGGGGGCCGGGGCGGCGACGACACGTTCGACGTCCGCGCCACCGAGAACTGGCGGATCTGGGTGAGCGACGACGACGGCCTGAGCTGGACGGTCGAACGGGACGTGCAGATCCCGCTCCAGCTCGACCTGCGCGTCACCGAGGTCCAGACCCTCGTCGTCCCGCTCGCGCCGTGACCCCCGCATGACCACCCGATCCGAACGCCCCACCGAACCGAGGCGAGACCCGTGAGCACTGCCACCCCCACCCGGACGGCCCGGAACCCGACCCCCGCTCCGCACCGGTTGCCCCGTGCGCCGATGTCGCGGGCCGCACGCGTCGGCGAGGTCCTGCGCGGCCTCGGCGCCGCGCTCGTGCTGCTCGCCGTCCTGGTCGGCGTCCCCTTCGCCCTGGTGGAACTCGTCGGCAACCCGTTGCCCACGACCGCACCGACCCGCGCGTGGCTCGACGCGGAACTCAGCGCCGGGGCCGTGCTCGACGTCCTGGCCGTGGTGCTGTGGCTGGTCTGGGTCCACTTCGTCGTCTGCGTCCTCGCCGAGACCCGGGCCTGGATCGCCGGTGGACGCTCCGGGAAGGTGCCGGTGGGCGGGGCCAACCAGCTGCTCGCGCACCGTCTGGTGGCCGCGGTCCTCCTGCTGGCCTCGGGTGCGGTGTGGGTGCCCGGGACCGCCGCGGTCCTCGAGACCGTCCCGGTGGGTTCGACCGCCGCGGTCCAGGTCGTCGGTGTCGAGACGGGCGCCGCGAGGAGCGTGGTGACGGCCGGGGCCTCGCAGACCGCGCCCGCCGCTACCCCCGACCTCGGCTGGAGCGCCCGTTCCCGCGCGGAACCCGTGCTGTACGTCGTCCAGCCACCCGAGGGGCGATACCACGACTGCCTCTGGGACATCGCGGAACGAACGCTCGGCGACCCGATGCGCTACCACGAGATCTTCGCCCTCAACGCGGACCGGGTGCAGGCCGACGGGTCCCGCCTCGTCGACGCGGACCTGATCCGGCCCGGCTGGACGTTGCTGCTGCCGGCCGACGCGGTCGGTGCGACCGCGGTTCCGCTGAGCGCACCCGCACCCGGGGTTCCGGCCGCCGGGGTCGGGGCTCCGGTCGAGCACGCGAACTCGACCGCGGCGCAGGACGCCCAGGACGACCTGGTCTCCCGGGCCGCGCTCTCCGGCGGGTTGCTGCTCGCCGGCGTCGTCGTCGCGCTGCGACGGCCGGGAACCCCGGCAGCGGCCACGGCCGCCGATGCCCTCACCGCGACCTCCGACCCCGGTCGGGCCCGGTTCCTCGACCACGCGCTGCGCCGGCTGGCGCAGGACCGCGCGCAGGCGGGTCTGGCGTTGCCCGACGTCGTGGCCGCCCACCTCTCCGCCGACGAACTCGTGCTGCACCTCGGGGTGCGCGGTGAGGGTCCGGCAGCGGTTCCGCCGCGGCCGTGGACCGTCCTCGAGGGCGGTGCCTGGCGGGTGCTGCTGGCCGACCTGCCCGGCGCCACCGCCCTCGGCGTCACGGCTCCGGACGTTCCCGCGCCGTTCCCGACCCTGGTCGACGTGGCCGTGTCGGGGACGCACGAGATCCTGCTCGACCTGGAGAGCGCGCCGGGGATCGTGGCGATCGGTGGGCACCACGACACCGCCCGCGACGTCGTCGCGTCCATGGCCGTGGAACTCGCCGTGAACTCCTGGTCGGACGGGGTCGACGTCCACCTCGTGGGTTTCGGGGACGACCTGTCGGTCCTGGCGCCGGAGAACCTCCACCCGCACCCGCTGCTGGACGAGGTCCTCGACCGGCTCGAGCGGCACGGTTTCCGGGAGCCCGGTGCGGACCTCCTGGCGGGGCGGTCGGACCGGGCGGGGGACAGGCCGCGGCCCAGCGTCGTCGCGTTGTCCGGGCCGCCGACGGAGACCCAGGCGGACCGGCTGCAGGCTCTGGTGGGCGGTGGTCGGACCCCGGTGGCCGTGGTGTGCGTCGGCGACGTCCCCACCGCGAGCTGGCGCTTCGCCGTGACCGCCGAGGGAACCCTGGACCTCGGGGTCCTGGGTCTGGCCGGCCGGGCGCGCAGGCTCCCCCCGTCGGAGTACACCGCCTGGGCGGTTGCTCTGCGGGACTGAAGGATCCCCCGAACGGGGGTGTGGAAACCGAACCGGGCGACGCGCCGGGGTGCTCCACTTGAAACTCCTCGATCGACCGGTCGAGGTTCTCCGAGTTCCGAAGGACGGAAACACCATGGCGAACATGAACGTCACCTACGACGACATGCGTTCCGCGGCGAGCAACCTCGAGAGCGGCAAGGCGGAGATCGCCGACCGCCTCATGCGGTTGAAGTCGCTGGTCGACAGCCTCGTCTCCAGCGGCTACGTCACCGACCGCTCCTCGGTCGCGTTCAAGGACTCCTACGACGAGTTCAACACCGGCATCACCCAGGTCCTCGAAGGCCTGACCGGCATGTCGTCCTACCTGAACAGCGCGGCGCAGACGCTGTCCGATGCCGACAACCAGCTGGCCTCCAGCCTCGGCCGCTGACCCACCGCACGCCGGGCACCCTGGACGGGTGCCCGGCCGGGCGACCCGGACCGCCGACCGGAACCGGAGAGGGGTTCCCGTCCCCGGCCTGTGGGCCGACGTCGAGGGCCTCGACGCTCGGGCCGACCGCCTCGACGGTGTGACACCGGGAAGGGGTCCTGACGACGACATCTCGTCAGCAGGGCCTGCACGGTCCGTCCTTCGCGCTCGTCGACGCGCTGGTCGACGCGGACCACGAGGTCACCCACCCGGGTGCACACCCCGCTGCCGGCGGGTGACGACTTGCGGAGCCGTTGCGCCGCACGGGGGAGGGCCCTCGCACGGCCGGGCGCACCCGGTCACGCTGGAGGACCGCCGAGTTCTCGAGGAGCAGTCCCATGCGTCTGGCCGTCACGGTCGTCGACCCCCGCGAGGGGACCCGTCGTGACGTCGTCGTCGAGGCGGATCCGCGCACGCCGCTGGGTGACCTGACCTCCGCCCTGGGGACCCGCGGGGCCCGGCTCTTCCACGACGGCCGGGAACTGCTGCCCGAGACCCTGCTCGAGGACAGCGGCGTCCGCGAGGGTGCCGTCCTCAGCCTGCACGACGCCGGCGGGTGCGTTCCGGGGGAACCCGGCGGGCTCGTCGAACTCCGCGTCGTCGGGGGCCGGGGGGCGGGGGCGGTGCACCGGTTGGGGGTGGGGGAACACCTCGTCGGCCCCACGGGTCCGATCGTCGTCGCCGGTCGGGCGATCGTCCGCGTCGCGGTCGCGCCCACGGGTGCCGTCATGGTCTCGGCGGTCGAGGGCGACCCCCGGCTGGAGGTCGCGGAACTCACCGACCCGCGGTTGTGGGTCGCCGGCGACGTGCTCGACCTCGGTGGCGCGGTGCTCGGGATCGGGGTCCCCGCAGTCCCGGACGCCGTGCTGGAACCCACGGCGACCTCCGCCGACGACGTGGTGGGTCTCGACTACAACCGACCACCGCGGTTGCTGCCCCCGGACCTCACGACGAGGTTCCGGTTGCCGAACCCGCCCGGAGACCCGACCCGTCGTCCCTTCCCGGTGGTCGCCGCCCTCGTGCCGTTGTTCACGAGCGCGGCCATGGTCACCATGAGCCACAACTACTACTACCTCGTGATCGGTCTCCTGAGCCCGGTGGCGGTGGTGGCGAACGCGGTCGTGGACCGGCGCGCCGGACGCACCACCCACCGCGAGGTGCTCGCCCGCTACCGCCGGGAGAAGCTGGCGATCGAACGCGATGCCGCCGAGGCCCTCGTGGCCGAACGACGCGCCCGTCGCGCGACGTCCCCCGACCCGGCGGAGCTCCTGCTCACCGCGATCGGCCCGCGGGCCCGGCTGTGGGAACGTCGTCGCCGCGACGCGGACCACCTCGACGTCCGGCTGGGCCTCGCCGACCTGCCCTCCACCGTGGTCGTCGAGGACCCCGAGGAACTCGAGCACCGCCGTCAGGTCTGCGCCACCGCGCACCGGGTTCCGGTGACCGTCTCGTTGCGGGAGAACCCGGTCACCGGTGTCGCCGGAGCGGACGCCCGCGCCCTCGCCAGCCGGTGGCTGGTGCAGCTGGCCGTGCTGCAGAGTCCCCGCGACGTGTCGTTGCACGTCCTGACGACTCCCGGGGGCCTCGCCGAGTGGGACTGGCTCCGGTGGGTCCCGCACGCGCGTTCCGAGGCGGGCGGCGCGGCGTCGGTGTTCGTCGGCACGAGCACCGAGACCTGGGCCCGGCGCGTCGCGGAACTGGCGACGGTGCTCGAGGACCGTCGCCGGACGCTCGCCGAACCGGCCTCCGGGGCCCGGCTGGACGCGCCGGACCTCGTCGTCGTCCTGGACGGGGCCCGCCGGCTGCGGTCGTTGCCGGGGGTCGTCACGCTGCTGACCGAGGGACCCGCGCTGGGGATCCGCGTCATCTGCTGCGAGGGCGACCGCCGTTCACTGCCCGAGGAGTGCTCCGCCGTCGTCGAGGAACGCGCCGACGGGACCCTGCGCGTCGAACGGCAACGCCACGCCCCGGTCGGCGGGATCCTCGCCGACGTCCCCGCACCCGGGTGGGCGGGGCGGATCGCCCGGGCGATGGCCCCCGTCCGCGACGCCGGCGACGACGACTCCGGCGCCGGGCTGCCCGACCGGTCCCGGTTGCTCGACGTCCTGGACCTGGAACCTCCGACGCCGCAGGGCATCGCGGCGCGCTGGCTCCGGCGACCGGCGAGCACCACGGCCGTCGTCGGGGAATCCCTCGACGGGCCGTTCGGCATCGACCTGCGCGCCGACGGCCCGCACGGACTCATCGCCGGCACCACGGGTTCCGGCAAGTCCGAACTGCTGCAGACCATCGTCGCCTCCCTCGCCGTCGCCAACCGGCCGGACGCCATGACCTTCGTCCTCGTCGACTACAAGGGCGGCGCGGCGTTCAAGGACTGCGTCGACCTGCCGCACACCGTCGGGATGGTCACCGACCTCGACACCCACCTCGTGGGACGGGCCCTGACGTCGCTGGGGGCGGAACTCCACCGTCGCGAGCACCTGCTCGTCGAGGTCGGGGCGAAGGACCTCGAGGACCACGACGACCTGCGAGAAGCGCACCCAGACCGGGAGCTGCCCCGCATCCCGCGTCTGCTCATCGTCATCGACGAGTTCGCCTCCCTCGCCCGGGAACTTCCCGACTTCGTCACCGGCCTGGTGAACATCGCCCAGCGCGGCCGGTCGCTGGGGATCCACCTGTTGCTGGCGACCCAGCGCCCGACCGGTGTCGTGAGCGCCGAGATCCGGGCGAACACCAACCTGCGCATCGCGTTGCGGGTCACCGACGCGGGGGAGAGTTCCGACGTCCTCGACGCCCCGGACGCCGCCCGGATCGCCAAGGGAACACCGGGTCGGGCCTACGTGAAGCTCGGGCACGGTTCGCTCGTCCCGTTCCAGTCCGGACGCGTCGGCGGGCGGCGGCCGGGGGTCTCGCACGACACGGCGGTTCCCGCGCCGTGGTCGGCACCGCTGCGCCCCGAGGACCTCGGCCGCCCCGTCCCGCGCCGGCCGAAGGGTCCCGCCGCGAAGGACGACGCCGCCGAGACCGACCTGCGCCACCTCGTCGACGCCGTCCGCGGCGCGGCGCGCGAACTGCAGGTCCCGACCCCGCACAGCCCGTGGCTCCCCGCGCTGCCGGAACTCCTCACCGCCGGGGAACTCCCTGCCCCGAACCGACCTCTGGCCGCGAGCTTCGGCGTGGTCGACGTCCCCGAACGCCAACGCCGGGACCCGTTGGAGTTCGACCTCGCCACCGACGGCCACCTCTACGTGGTCGGCGCACCCCGCAGCGGACGCTCGCAGGTCCTGCGGACCCTCGCGGCCCGGCTGGCCGAGCAGGTGCCCACCGCGGACCTGCACCTGTACGGCCTCGACTGCGGAGGTGGCGCGCTGCTGGCCCTGGCCGGTCTCCCGCACACCGGGGCGATCGTCCAGCGCAGCGAGACCGACCGCGCGGTCCGGTTGCTGACCCGGTTGCGGGACGAGGTGCTGCGTCGCCAGGCGGGGCTCGGGGCGCTCGGCGTCGCCGACGTCGGCGAGCAACGGGCCGTCTCGCCGGACCCCTGGCCGCACCTGGTCCTGCTGCTGGACCGCTGGGAGGGTTTCCTCGGCGGGCTCGCCGAACTCGACGGCCAGGCGCCGCTCGAGCTCGTCACGATGCTGCTGCGCGAAGGAGCGGGTGTCGGCGTCCACCTGATCGTCGCGGGCGACCGGCAGCTGCTGACCGGACGCACCGGGACCCTCGTCGAGGACAAGCTGCTGCTGCGCCTCACGGACCGCGCGGACGCGACGATGGCCGGGCTCTCGGCCCGCCAGGTCCCCGAGGACATGGGGCCCGGGCGCCTGCTGCGCGCCGGTGCGGGCGCCGCCTCCGGCCAGGAGGCCCAGGTCGCCGTCCTCGGCGCCGACCCGTCCGGGCCGACCCAGGTCGCCGCGCTGGCCGAGCTGGGCGGCCGGCTCCGGGACCGCGACGGTGCCCTCCCGCGGGGGAGGCGGCCGTTCCGCCTGGACACCCTCCCCGCCCACCTCGACTACCCGCGCGCCCTGGAGCTCACCGAGACCGGCCCCGGGCGGCTCATCGCCCTCGTCGGCGTCGGCGGGGACGACCTCGCCGGACTCGGACCCGACCTGCTCGCGGGGGCGGGCACCGCGATCGTCGCCGGCCCCGCCCGGTCCGGGCGCAGCACCGTCCTGCTCACGATGGCGCGCTCGCTGCTGGACCAGGGCGCGGAGGTCGTCGTCGCCGTGCCCCGGCCCTCCCCGTTGCGCGACCTGGCGGGCCGGCCGGGGGTCCGGGCGGTGCTCACCGGCGACGACCTGACCGTCGAGGACCTCGAACCGGTGCTCGGCCCCGCGGCCGGACCCGCCGTCCTGCTCGTCGACGACGCCGAGCTGCTGAAGAACTGCGCGGCCGACTCCTGGCTCGCCGCCCTGGTGGCCCGCGCGGGCCGCGACGGGACGGGCGTCATCGTGGCGGGGGAGACCGCCGAGGTCGGCGCGGGCTTCTCCAACTGGCAGGTCCCGTTGCGCCGCAACCGGTGCGGGGTCCTCATCGCCCCGAACGACATCATGGCCGGTGACGTCGTGGGGGTGCGGGTCCCGCGCAGCGCGCTCGGAGCCCCGGCCCAGCCGGGCCGGGTCCTGCTGCACACGGGCGACGGCGAGCTGCGCACCGTCGCCGTCCCGCAGTCGGTAGCCTGACCGCGTGCCGGCCAGCCCCTCCCCGACGAGTCCCGGGACCTCCGAGCAGGTCCCCGGTGGCCCCGTCGTCGACGGCCCCGGGGTCGGGCAGGCTCCGTCGGTCGAGCCCGGCCGCGGGGGCTTCGCCGTCCACCTCGACAACTTCGACGGCCCCTTCGACCTGCTGCTCGGTCTGATCACCAAGCACCAGCTCGACGTCACCGAGGTGGCGATCGCCCGCGTCACCGACGACTTCATCGCCCACCTGCGCGAGGCCTCGAAGCAGGACGAGGGGTTCGACCTCGACGAGGCCAGCGAGTTCCTGCTCATCGCCGCGACCCTGCTCGACCTCAAGGCGGCCCGCCTGCTCCCCGCGGCCGACGTCGAGGACGCCGACGACCTCGCCCTGCTCGAGGCCCGCGACCTCCTCTTCGCCCGCCTGCTGCAGTACCGCGCCTACAAGCAGGTCGCCGCCCTGCTCGCGGAACGCTTCGCCGACGCCTCCCGCCGGGTACCGCGCGCCGTCGCGATGGAACCGCACTTCGAGAAGCTCCTGCCGGAACTCGTGCTCACCGTCAGTCCGGAGCAGTTCGCCGCGCTCGCCGCCCGCGCCCTCACCCCCAAGCCGATCGCCATGGTCGGCCTGGACCACCTGCACCAGTCCGCCGTGAGCGTCCGCGAGCAGGCGACCCTGATGGTGGACCGCCTGCGCCGCAGGGGAACCGTCACGTTCGCGGAACTCGTCGAGGACGCCGGGGAGGGGGAACTCGGCACGCTGGTCATCGTCGCGCGGTTCCTCGCCGTCCTGGAACTGTTCCGCGAGCGCCGGGTGCGCCTGGACCAGCCCGAGGCGCTGGGTGTGCTGACGGTGCGCTGGGACGCCCAGGCCGAGGCGAACCAGGGTGAGGCGGCGGCCGCGGTGCCCGCGGGGTTGGACGAGTTCGAGGGTGCTCCCGGCGCCCCGGGAGGGAACGGGTCGTGACCGGAGAAGTGCTCGACGAGGCGGCGCAGGACGACGGGGGTCGCCGGATCCGCGGTGCGCTCGAGGCCGTTCTGATGGTCGCCGACGAACCGGTGCAGTCGCGCGCGCTGGCCCGCGCGACGGGGGAGAACGCCGACGAGGTCGACCTGCTGCTGCGTGAACTGGCGGGGGAGTACGCCGAGCAGGGGCGCGGGTTCGAGCTGCGCGAGGTCGGCGGCGGGTGGCGGATGTACTCCCGGGCCGAGCACGCCGACGTCGTCGAGGCGTTCCTGCTGGACGGGCAGACCGCGAAGCTGACCCAGGCGGCGCTGGAGACGCTGGCGATCGTCGCCTACCGCCAGCCCGTCAGCCGCGCGCGGGTCTCTGCGGTGCGCGGCGTGAGCGTCGACGGGGTGATGCGGACGTTGCTGACCCGTGGTCTGGTCTGCGAGGCGGGGGTCGAGGTGTCCTCGCAGGCGACGCTGTACCGCACGACGGAGGAGTTCCTGCAGCGGATGGGGCTCGACAGCCTCGAGGACCTGCCGCCGCTGGCGCCCTTCCTGCCGGAGGAGGTGTCGATGGACGACCTCGAGCCGCGGGAGCTCCTGGCCGAGCCGATCCCGCAACCGATCCCTGAGCCGATCCTCGAGCCGGTTCCGAGCGCTCCCGATGTGCGCGACAATGGCGGGTCGGAGCCCGAGGCTCCCGCGGCCGGGCCGGAACCGGAATCGGCCGAACCCCAGCAGCAGGAGGACACACCATGAGCCCGAAGGCGCCCCGCAGCAGCGGTGGCCGAGGGCAGGGCCGCCCCCAGAGGTCGGACCGCCCCAGCACCGGAGGTCGCCCCTCCGGCAAGAGCGGCGGCCGGCCCCAGCAGGGCGGGCCGAAGGGGACCGGTGGGAAGGCCGCACCCGGCGCCCGCCGCGGTTCCGCGAAGCGGATGACGGACAACGTCAAGCCGGCGCCGCAGCCGCCGCGTCGTGGTCCGGGCCCGGTCAGGGCCCACCCCGGCACGGACGTCCACGACCCCGAGGGCGTGCGTCTGCAGAAGGTCCTCGCCCAGGCCGGGGCCGGGTCCCGCCGCGCCTGCGAGGAGATGATCACCGCGGGCCGCGTCACCGTCGACGGTGAGGTCGTCACCGAGCTCGGGGTCCGCATCGACCCGACGCGCCAGGTCGTGCACGTGGACGGCATGCGCTTCTCCATCGACGACGAGCTCGTCTACATCATGGTGAACAAGCCCAAGGGCGTCGTCTCCACCATGTACGACGAGGACGGCCGGCTGAACCTGGCCGACATGGTCGGTCCGCGCGAGGAACGGCTGTTCCACGTCGGCCGTCTCGACCTCGAGACCGAGGGCCTGATCCTGCTGACCAACGACGGGGCGCTGACCCACCGGTTGCAGCACCCCTCGTTCGGGGTGCAGAAGACCTACCTCGCCGAGGTCCGGGGTCCCGTCAAGCGTGACCTCGGGCGCAACCTGCGTGCCGGGATCGAGCTCGACGACGGCCCGGTGCAGGTCGACTCGTTCAAGCTGGTCGACTCCAAGCCGGGCTACGCGCTGGTCGAGGTGATCCTGCACGAGGGTCGCAAGCACATCGTGCGTCGTCTGCTGGAGGCCGAGGGCTACCCCGTCCTGAAGCTGGTGCGCGTGCAGATGGGCCCGATCGTCCTGGGTGACCTCAAGCCGGGCAAGAACCGCCGCCTGACCCGCGGTGAGGTCCAGCAGCTCATGGCGGTCGCGGGGCTGTGAGCGCTGCACAGTCCTGGACGGATACCCTGCCGCGCGTGTCGGTTCGGGCGGTTCGTGGTGCGGTGCAGGTGGACGTCGACGAGCGCGGGGAGGTGCTGTCGCGGACGAGGGACCTCGTCCAGGAGGTCGTCCAGGCCAACGACCTGACCCTCGACGACTTCATCAGCGTCATCTTCACCTCCACCGCCGACCTGGTCTCGGAGTTCCCCGCCGTCGCGGCGCGGGAGCTCGGGATGGGTGACGTGCCGCTGATGTGCGCGCGCGAGCTCGAGATCGCCGGGTCCATGCCCCGGGTGATCCGCCTGATGGCCCACGTCGAGACCACGCGGGCCCGCAGCGAGATCAAGCACGTCTACCTCAACGGTGCGCAGGCCCTGCGGCGCGACATCGCGCAGTGACCGGCCCGGTGGTCTCGACGTGACGCTCGACGCGGCCGCACCGGCCCGCACCCGGGGGACGGTGCGCGTGGTCGGCACCGGCCTGCTGGGCACCTCGGCCGCCCTCGCGCTGACCCTGCGCGGGGTGGACGTGGTCCTCGTCGACCCCTCGCCGACGGCGGTCGCGCTGGCCCGTGACCTGGGTGCCGGTCGCTTCCCCGTGGCGGGCGACGACCCGGCCCTGGTCCTCGTGGCCGCACCGCCCGACGTCGTCGCGGACGTCGTCGCGGCCGAGCTCGCGGCGTTCCCGCGAGCCGTCGTCACCGACGTCGCCAGCGTCAAGGGTGGACCCCTGGCCAGTCTCACCGCGGCGGGTGCGGACCTGCGTCGCTACGTCGGCAGCCACCCGATGGCGGGGCGGGAACGCTCCGGTGCGGTGTCCGCGCGGACGGACCTGTTCGCCGGCCGGCCCTGGGTGATCGCCGCGACCGGGGTCACCGACCCCGTCGCGGTGCGAGCCGTCCACGACCTCGCGATGGACTGCGGCGGGGTGCCCGTGACGATGGCCGCGGCCGAGCACGACGCGGCCGTGGCCGTCGTCTCGCACGCCCCCCAGGTCGCCGCGAGCCTCGTCGCCGGCCGCCTGCGCGACGCCTCCGAGACCGCCGTCGGGCTCGCCGGTCAGGGGTTGCGCGACGTCACCCGGATCGCCGGCAGCGACCCCACGCTGTGGGCGCAGATCCTGGCCGGCAACGCCGCCCCCGTGGCCGACGTGCTCGAGGACCTGCGCCGCGACCTCGACGACGTCGTCGGCGCGTTGCGGGCGCTCGCCCTCGACCCGACGGCTCCCGGCGCCCGTGGTCGCCTGGCCCGGGTGATCGCCGACGGGGGGTCGGGGCGCGACCGGATCCCGGGCAAGCACGGCAGCGCGCCGACGGCCTACACCACCGTCGTCGTGGTCGTTCCTGACCGTCCCGGGGCGTTGGGACGGTTGTTGACGGAGGTCGGCGAGGCGGGCGTGAACCTCGAGGACCTGCGGCTGGAGCACTCCGAGGGGCAGGCCGTGGCGCTGGCCTCCATCGACGTCCTCCCCGCGTCCGCCGACCCGCTCACCGAGGCCCTGCGGGCGCGCGGGTGGACGGTTCCCCGCTGAGCCCGGCCACGACGCCGGGCCGGCCGGCGACGATTCACGGCGGGGTGCCCGCGTCGACTAACCTCGACCGGTGTCCTCCTCGTCCGCTGCCAGTGGCCCCGTCGCGTCCGCAACCGTCCCCGACGAGGTGTCCGTGGTGAGCAGTTCCCTCGTCGTGGCCGTCGACGGCCCCTCCGGCAGCGGCAAGTCCAGCGTGAGCCGCGCCGCGGCCCGTGCGCTCGGCGTGGCGTTCCTGGACACCGGTGCGATGTACCGCGCGGTGACCTGGGCGGCGATGCGGGACGGGATCGACCTGGGCGACGCGGCCGCCGTCGCCACGCACGTGCGCAGCGTCGCCCTCTCGATGGGCACGGACCCCGCGGCGCCCACGGTCGCCGTCGTCGGCGCGGACGGGGCCGAGACCGACCTCACCGAGGCCGTGCGCTCCGCCGAGGTCACCGGCAACGTCAGCGCGGTCGCCTCGGTGCCCGACGTCCGCCACGACCTGGTCCTGCGTCAGCGCGCGCTCATCGAGTCCGCCTGCGTCGCACCGCTCGCCGGACGCAACGCGGGGGTCGTGGCCGAGGGTCGCGACATCACCACGGTCGTCGCCCCGGACGCGGACGTGCGGATCCTGCTGACCGCCGACGAGAGCGTGCGCCTGGCCCGCCGTGCGCAGCAGGACCTCGGGGCGGCCGACGAGGCCGCCGTCGCGGCGACCCGCCACGCCGTCGTCGAACGGGACCGCGTGGACTCCCGCACGACGGCCTTCACCTCTGCCGCCGACGGTGTCGTGACGCTCGACTCCACCCACCTCGACTTCGAGGGCACCGTCGCCGCCGTGCTCGAGGTCGTCGCGCGGGCCACCACGCCCTCCGGGGAGCGGCCGTGAACAAGGCTCCCGTGGGCGGTTCGCACCCCGACGCGCCGAGGCCCTGGACCCGGGCCGTCGGCACGCTCTTCGCCAAGGGCCTCTGGAACTCCAGGGTCATCGGCGCGGAGAACGTCCCGACGACCGGTCCGGTGCTCTTCGCCGCCAACCACGCCTCGATCATGGACGGCCCGTTGCTGTACGGCATCACGCCGCGGGCCGCGCACTTCCTCGTGAAGAAGGAGATGTTCGAGGGCTCCGCGCTCAACCGCTTCGTCGGCTGGTCGCTCCTGCAGGCCGGGCAGATCCCGATCGACCGGACCCGCGGCGACCGCGACGCGCTGCAGTCCGTGCTCGCCGTCCTCGCCGCGGGCGGCGCCGCCGGGGTGTTCCCCGAGGGCACCCGCGGTCGCGGTGACGCCGCGAGCGTGCGCAGCGGCATCGCGTGGATCGCGTTGCAGTCCGGCGCCCCCGTCGTGCCCGTCGCCTGCCTCGGTGCGCACCGGGCCGGCGAGAAACCCCGCTCGGTGCCCCCGCTGCGCCGCAAGCTCAGCTTCTGCTTCGGCGAACCCTTCACCGTGGTGAAGGACCCCGGCGTACCAGGGCGTGTCGCCCTGGCCGACGCCGTCGAGCAGGTCCGGGTCAAGCTGTCCAGCCACGTGCTGGACTCCTTGCAGCGCACCGGCATCCAACTACCCGAAGACCAGGACGGTGTCGACGAGCTGGGGCTCGGCGAGATGGCGTCCGACGACGTGCCAGGAGGCACCCGGTGAGCACCACCCCCGAGAACCCCGAAACTCCCGACGAGACCCAGGTTCCCGACGAGAACGTCGAACGCGCCCTGCGCGTCGGCCTCGACGACTACGACCTCTCGCCCGAGGACGTCGCCCTGCTGGAGTCCGACGGCTCCGACGACGGTGACGACGCCCCCACCGGCCCGCTGCCGGTGCTGGCCGTCGTCGGCCGGCCCAACGTCGGCAAGTCGACGCTGGTGAACCGCATCATCGGCCGCCGCGAGGCGGTCGTCGAGGACGTGCCCGGCGTCACCCGCGACCGCGTCGCCTACCCGGCGAACTGGGCCGGGCGCGACTTCACCCTCGTCGACACCGGCGGCTGGGAGGCCAAGGCCGAGGGCCTCAACCTCGCCGTCGCCGACCAGGCGGAGCTCGCGATCGAACTCGCCGACGCGGTGATGTTCGTCGTCGACGGGACCGTCGGCGCGACGGCCAGCGACGAGCAAGTCGTCCGCCTGCTGCGCAAGTCTGGTCGTCCCGTGACCCTCATCGCCAACAAGGTCGACGGCCCCCGCCAGGAGGCCGACGCGACGGAGCTCTGGGGCCTCGGCCTCGGTGAGCCGCACCCCGTCTCGGCGCTGCACGGCCGCGGCACGGGCGACGCCCTCGACGCCGCGGTGAAGACGCTGCCGGCGGTCTCCGCGGTCGGTGGCGGCTACCAGCTGGAGGGTGGCCCGCGGCGCGTCGCGCTGCTCGGACGTCCCAACGTCGGCAAGTCCTCGATGCTCAACAAGCTCGCCGGGTCCGACCGCGTGGTCGTGCACCCCACGGCCGGCACCACCCGCGACCCCGTCGACGAGCTCATCGAGCTCGGTGGACGCACCTGGCGCTTCGTCGACACCGCAGGCATCCGTCGTCGCGTGCACCTGACCAAGGGCGCCGACTTCTACGCCTCGCTGCGCACCCAGACCGCGCTGGAGAAGGCCGAGGTCGCGGTCGTCCTCGTCGACGCCAGCGAGCCGCTGGCCGAGCAGGACATCCGCGTCATCTCCACCGTCGTGGAGTCCGGGCGTGCCCTCGTCGTCGCCTACAACAAGTGGGACCTGACCGACGAGGAGCGCCGGCACTACCTCGAGCGCGAGATCGAGAAGGAACTCGTCCAGATCCCGTGGGCGCCCCGCGTGAACGTGTCGGCCTTCACCGGTCGGCACATGGAGCGTCTCGTCCCCGCGATCGACATCGCACTGGACTCGTGGGAGATGCGCATCCCGACCGGGCGTCTCAACGCGTTCCTCGGCTCGATCGTCGCCGCCCACCCGCACCCGGTGCGGGGCGGCAAGCAGCCGCGCATCCTCTTCGGGACCCAGGCCTCGACCAAGCCGCCGCGCTTCGTCATCTTCGCCAGCGGCTTCCTCGAGGCCGGGTACCGCCGGTTCATCGAGCGTCGTCTGCGCGAGGAGTTCGGCTTCGAGGGCACGCCGATCGAGGTCAGCGTCCGCGTGCGGGAGAAGCGCAAACGATGAGGTAGGGTTCTACCCGGCCCGCAAAGAACGGGGCTGGGTGGTCGCTCCTCGGAGCGATCGGGCTGTGGCGCAGCTTGGTAGCGCACTTGACTGGGGGTCAAGGGGTCGCAGGTTCAAATCCTGTCAGCCCGACCAGCGGAAACGCAGGTCAGAGCGGGTGTTCGTCTTCGGACGGGCACCCGCTTCGTCGTTCCGACCGCAACGAGACGCGGACCGTGAGGTTCACCAGCCGGCGGCCTGGTCGAGGCGGTCTGCGGCCTCCGTCGGTCGAGTTCCCGAGGTGTGCAGGCTGACGTCTTCCCGCCCGCCTCCCTCTGCGCGCGACGGAGCGTCGGGTGACCAGCGCGCCGAGGTTCCGGGTCACCAGCCCGTCCTCACCGCGATGTCGAGGGAGTCCCGAGGGCGCGGTGCCCGGTGGGCAGGGCCGGCCCGACAGGAACGCAGTGCGCTTGACGACGATCAGCGTCTCGACGTCGGCCGGAGGCTCGACGCCCTCTTCCTGCCCGACAGCGGGACGAGGTGCTTCGTCGACGTCCCGCGTCCAGGTCTCAGGTGGGCCTCGCTCGACCACTCGCCCCGCGCTCGGTCACTCCCGCACTCTGCTGCGCCGAAGTCGATCCAGCTCCTCGGCTTCCACCGCAGGAACTCCTCGGCGAGACGGGAACGAACAGGAGGCCGTGGCCGGACGAACGCCCCGGGGCAGGGCCGACGGACACCGAGGCGGGGAGCCGGCAGTGGAAGCGAGCTGCTGGCGAATGCCCTGGCTGACCACAGGAGCACCACAGGCTCGACATCGATACATGGATCGAGGCGGGCCGGGACCGACCCGGCCACCCCGACGTGAGGAACACCATGAAGATCAGCAAGAGGTCCGTGGCGGCAGGCACCATCGGCGCAGTGGCCGCCAGTGGACTCGGGTTGGTGCTGCTGGGTGCCCCATCGGCCCTGGCCGCCGCCACCACCGACAGCTCCGGAACCAGCGCGAGCTCCGGCACCGACAGCCGCCTGCAGGCGATCGAGGACGCTCTCGCCGGACTGGTCACCGGTGGAACCCTGACGCAGTCCCAGGCCGACGAGGTCGCCACCACGTTGGACTCCTCCGACGCCCTGCGCGGCGGTGGTCGTGCTGGGCACGGCGGTGGCCGCGTCGTGGACCTGGACACCGCTGCCACCACGATCGGTCTCAGCACCGACGACCTGCGCACCGCTCTGCAGGCCGACGGCGCCACCCTGGTGACCGTCGCGAGCGACCACGACGTCACCGAGCAGATGCTCGTCGACGCCTTGGTGGCCGCGGCCAAGACCCACCTCGCCGAGGAGGTCACCGAGGGCGACCTGACCCAGGCCGAGGCCGACGAACGGATCGCCGCCCTGCCCACCACGGTGAAGCAGGCCGTGGAGTCCACCTTCGCCGGCCGCGGCGGCCACGACGACACCGACAGCACCGGAACGACCGGCACCGGAACGTCGAGCAGTTCCTCGAGCAGCTCCTCGAGCAACACCAGCCACACCACCACGGCCAAGGCCGTGTCGGTGTGAGGTAGCAGCTGGGCCCAGCCCAGACCGCGAGGACCCACCGCTTCTCCTCCTCCCGAGGCGGTGGGTCCTCGCCGGCGTCCCGACTCGAGCTCAGCGGATGCTGTTCCGGAGAGCCACTCAGCTCACACCAGCGGACAGCGCTGATCGCTCACCGGCGACGCTCAACGCCTCGTGGAGGCGGACGCCGCAGATCCTGCGAACACCCGCAGCCGGCGATGTCGACCCCAGTGGAGAGAGAATCCAGAGAGGACCTGCGGTCATGGGACACGAGCACGACTTCACGACAGGTCACCACGGCGAGGGGATCCCGGCCGCCTGGGGAGCATTCGGACTGATCGCGTCCCTTCTCGTCCTCAGCATCGTGCTGGCTCGCAACGCCGTGGTCAGAGCGCGTCTCCTGGCGTTCTGGGAGCTGGTGCGCCAGCATCCGGCCGTC
Organism: Kineococcus sp. AC630; assembly: GCF_979255925.1. Classification (NCBI taxonomy): domain Bacteria; kingdom Bacillati; phylum Actinomycetota; class Actinomycetes; order Kineosporiales; family Kineosporiaceae; genus Kineococcus; species Kineococcus sp. AC630. Next base: position 224,022 of record NZ_CEEDMJ010000005.1, on the reverse strand, counting down.
ACGGCCGTCTGGGGGAACGAGCGCCCTGCCGGTCAGCCCGTCACCGACGAGGGGAGAACGCTCGCTCCGGCTCCCAGCGCCTCGGCACCCGTCACCGCCGACCCTCGGCGGCTCGATCCCGTCGTCATCGCTCCGTTCCCGCCGGAGTTGCGCGAAGTTCTGCTGCGCACCGATGAGCTCGCCGCGGGATTGACCGTTCCCGCGGCCGAGGGGACCTGGCCGGGTCGGGCACTGGCTGAACACCGCTTGGAGACGGTCAGGGTCGCACTGGTCGACCTGGTCGACACCTTCGTGCAGATCCCTCCTGATCTCGCGGTCCAGCCTGCGGCCTGCACCGGTACCTCACCGCTGGAGGATGCGCTGGCCGCTGCCGGCCTGTTGGAGCAGGAGAGCAGAGACCTGCGCAACGATCTCCTGGCTGAGGTGGCCGCCGAGCTGAGGCGACAACGTGCGTTCCTGGCCGACAAGTACGGACCCTCGGAGGAGTCGTCAACGCTCCACCTGCCCTGACGGGCGCCGACCGTCCGCGGTCGGGAAGGACGCGGGATCGCGTGTGCGTCGGCTTTCTCCGCGGAGCCCTGGGCCGGTGGCGGAGCGGCTCAGGGGCGGGCCAGCCCGCCCACGACGAGCCCCGTGCCCTGCAGGTCGTGTCACTACCCCGCTGCGGGCGCGAACCCCGCACACACGCCGGAGGGGTCGAGGGGTAGCAGGTTCGAACCCTGTCAGCCCGACCAGCGGAAACGCAGGTCAGAGCGGGTGCCCGTCGTCGGACGGGCACCCGCTTCGTCGTTCCCGGGGTCTCCCTCCGGGCAGCGGCCGGCCACGGGGCGAACGGGTGGGTCCGAAACCTGCCGGAAACACGCTTGGGCCACACTGCGCTCCACCCTCGAGCATCGGAGCACAGTGACCCACGAACGACGCGGCGGCCCGGACCTGTCGGACCCGCTGGACCCGGTGCACGGCGTCCAGAAGAGCCGCCTGGTGAAGACGTTGCGACGCGGCGACATCGTCCTCTTCATCGTCGCCGCCGTGATCAGCGCGGACAGCATCGCCGTCCTGGCCGCCGGCGGACCCGAGGGTCTGGTGTGGTCGGCGTTCATCGGCATCGCCTTCCTCGTCCCGTCGGCCTTCGTCTTCGCCGAGACCTCCTCGACCTACCCGGAGGAGGGCGGCCCGTACCAGTGGGTGCGCCGGGCCTTCGGCCGGACCTGGGCCTCGATCGCGGTGATGCTCTACTGGATCACCAACCCGATCTGGCTCGGGGGATCGCTGGCCTTCATCGCCGGGTCGGTGTGGGCGGAGTACGTCACCCCGACCTCTGCGCTCGGTGACTTCGTCGTGAAGCTCGCCTTCGTCTGGGTCGCGATCCTGCTGGCCATCGTCAGCCTCAAGCGCGGCAAGCTCCTCATCAACGCCGGCGCCTACGCGAAGCTCTTCGTCCTGCTGAGCCTGACCGTCACGGCCCTCGTCCACGTCGCGCAGGTGGGCTCGGCCGGGATCGACTGGTCGAGCGCGCGCCCCACGGCCGCCGGGTTCCTCCTCATCGTGCCCGTGGCCCTCTTCGCCTTCGTCGGCTTCGAGGCGCCGAGCGCCGCCTCCGAGGAGATGCACGACGCGCAGAAGGACACGCCCGTCGCCATCGCCCGCGGTGCGGGAATCACGCTCATCGCCTACCTCGCCCCGGTGCTGGCGATCATCCTGGTCACCCCGGCCGACCGCACGGCCGACTCCGGAGTCATGCAGGCCATCGAGGAGAGCTACGCGGTGTTCGGGCCCGCCTCGGGGTTCCTGCTCACCGTGACGGGGCTGGCCTTCGTCTACGCGCTGCTGACCCAGGGCAGCGCCTGGATGATCGCCACCGACCGGATGCAGGCCGTGGCCGCGGGCGACGGCGCCTTCTTCACGACCGGGCTGGGCGAGTTCTCCCGACGCCTCGGCACCCCGGTCCGGATGAACCTGCTCTCCGGCTGCGTCGGGACGGTCTTCCTCGCCGCGGCCACGCTCCTGGTCCACGGGACGGCCGCCGCGGTGTTCGGGGTGGTGCTCACCCAGGCGGTGTCGACGCTGCTCATCAGCTACGTCATCATCCTGCCCGCGATGATGTGGTTGCGGCACAAGCACGACGTCCCGCGTCCCTACCAGGTCCCCGGCGGCCTCCGGGGCTACACCGTCCTGCTGACGATCATGTACGCCTTCGTGCTGCTCGGCTCCGTGGCGGCGATCGTCCCGGGCGTCCTGGAGGGCTGGCTGGGGCTCGACTACGACTTCCTCGACGAGTGGGGGGTCAGCCGGGGCAGCTTCGAGGTGTTCACCGTGGGCACCCTCGTCGTCGTGATCGTCGCGGCGCTCGTGGGTCGGGTCGTCGGCGGCGCCCGCGACGAACCTGCCGTGCCCGTCGCGGAACCGGAAGCGTCCCGCCGGTAGGGGCCGAGCGCCTCAGGCGGGGTGGTCGGGGCTCAGCGGCCACCACGGCGGCACGAGCAGGGCGAAGTCGTCGAGGAACGCCTCCGGGTCGCGGGGGGCTTCGCCCGCGAGCCACACCGAGACCGCGCCGACCGTGCCGTCAGCCACGAAACGGGCCACGAGTTCCGGGTCGGCGACGGGGGAACGGACCGCCCCGCGCTCGACGAGGAGGCGGATGGAGGCGCGGAAGTGCTCGCTGAGCAGGGAGCGCAGCGACGCGTCCGCGGCGCTCGCGAGACTGCGCAGGTAGACGTCGCGGTGGCTCTCGAGGTGGTGCAGCACCGCCAGCGTGGTGTCGCGGACGGCGACGTCCCACGCGCGCTCGTGCGCCCCGCCCAGGAAGCGTTCGCGGGCCTCGTCCAGCTCGCCGCGCAGCACCGCGCGGAGCAGGCCGGAGGGGGAGTCGCTGTGCTCGTAGAACGTGGACCGGTGCACCCCCGCGGTGCGGGCGATCTCCGCGACGGACAGGGTCTCCGGGTTCTTGACCGCGGCCAGTTCGAGCACCGCGGCCGAAAGGCGCTCGAAACTGCGCCGAGCTCGAGCGTCCACCACCCGACCCTACCGTTCGACGTGCGCGACGGGTGTCGGCGTCCGGGAGCCGCTACGACGGGCGCGGGGCGTACATGATCAGGCCCACGCCGACGAGGCAGACCAGTGCCCCGGCGACGTCGAAGCGGTCCGGGCGGTACCCGTCGACGAGCGCGCCCCAGAGCAGCGAGCCGGCCACGAACACCCCGCCGTAGGCGGCGAGGACGCGTCCGAACTGCGCGTCCGGCTGCAACGTCGCGGCGAACCCGTAGAGACCGAGGGCGATGACCCCCGCGCCGATCCAGGCGATCCCGCGGTGCTCGCGCACCCCCTGCCAGACCAGCCACGCACCGCCGATCTCGAGCAGGGCGGCGAGCACGAACAGGGAGATCGAGCGCAGGGCGTCCACGGGGCGGAACCTACCCGCGAACGCGCAACGGGACCGCTGCGGTGAGCGGTCCCGTTGCGCTGCGGACGTTCTCAGTGCCCGGCGACGTACTTCACCGGCGCGGGCAGGCCGGCTTCGGCGCGGACCCGCGTCGCGAAACCCTCGATCGAACGCAGGGCCGAGACGACGTCGGCGGGACGCACCGCGAACGGCATCGAGTGGATGGTCTCGCTCGGGACCGTCGCGGCCTGCGCGACCGCGGTGAGGGTGTCGACGTCGTCGACGCCGAGCCCGATCTCGGTGAGCGTGTTCGGCAGACCGACGCGGGTCGTGAACTCGACGAAGTCGCGGATCTCGGACGTGGGCGCACCCTCGAGGACGAGCTGGGCGAGCGACCCGATGTTGACCTTCTGCCCGTGCGCGAGGCCGTGCGCCTGCGGGGCGGCGGTCAGGCCGTTGTGGATGGCGTGCGCCGCGGCGAGCCCACCGGACTCGAAGCCGAGGCCCGAGAGCAGCGTGTTGGCCTCGATGACCTTCTCCACGGCCGGGGTGACGAGGTGGTCGCGCACGGCGTCGAGGGCGGGGAGGGCGTTCTCCCACAGGATGTCCCACGACAACCGGGCGAGCGCGGTGCCGGCCTGGGTGGGCAGTCCGCCGGCCATCGTCGCCGACCCGGACTTCGCGGTCGCGCGGGCCTCGAGCCACGTCGCGAGCGCGTCGCCCACGCCGGCGGCGAGCAGCTTCACGGGCGCGTTGGCGACGACCTGGGAGTCGATGAGGACGAGGTCGGGGTTGCGCGGGAAGAAGCGGTACTCCAGGAAGGCGCCCTCGTCGGTGTAGACGACGGCCAGCGCGGAGGTGGGGGCGTCGGTCGAGGCGACGGTGGGCACGCTGGCCCAGCGGATCCCGGCGAGGTGGCCGGCGGACTTCACGGCGTCGATGGTGGAGCCGCCGCCGAGGCCGACGAGGACGTCCGCCCCGGTGTCCGCCACTACCTGGACGAGGCGGTCGATGGTCCCGACCGTGGCCAGGCCGGAGAACACGTCGCGGTGCACGGGCAGCCCGGCGCCCCGCAGCGACGCCTCGACGTCGTGGCCGACAAAGCCCCAGACGACGTCGTCGGCGACGAGGACCGGGTTCTCGCCGACGGCGGCGAGGTACTCGCCGACCTTGGCGATGGCTCCCGGGCCCTGGACGTAGCGACCGGGGCTCATGACGGTGCGGATGGTGGTCTCGGCAGGCATGCCGACTCCTTCGACGATCGTCCTTCGTGGATGTTTCGTTCGCGAAGGAGCCTAGACCTCCTCCAAGCTTCAACCATCCGGGGGGTTCGCCGTCGGTCGCGGCCCGGCTCGTGAGTAGGGTCACCCCATGTTCTGCGAGCAGCCGTCCGAGGCCTCCGCCACGGCAGAGCTGCCGCCCTTCGTGGAGGTCCAGGACGCCTGCAAGACGTACCCGACCCGCGAGGGTGTCGTCCACGCCCTCGACCACGTCGCCCTGCAGGTACCGCGGGGACGCTTCGTCAGCGTCATCGGCCCCTCCGGCTGCGGGAAGTCGACGCTGCTGCGGATGATCGCCGGCCTCGAGCAGCCCGACAGCGGATCGGTCCGGATCTGCGGGCGCAGCGCCGCCGAGGCGGGGGCGGACAAGATGATCGGCTTCGTCCCGCAGGTGCCCGCGCTGCTGCCCTGGCTCGACGTCCTCGGCAACGTCCAGGTCCTGGACAAGGTGAACCGTGCGGGCACGGCGCGCCGTCGCCGCAGCACGCCCAGCACTCCCGGCGCGCCCGGACTGGCCTCCGACCCGGTGGCCCTGCTCACCCGCCTCGGCCTCGGTGACGTCCTGCACCGCAAGCCCCGGGCGCTCTCGGGGGGCATGCAGCAGCGGACGGCCATCGCCCGCGCCTTCGCCCTCCAGCCCGACGTGCTGCTGATGGACGAACCGTTCTCGGCCCTCGACGAGTTCACCCGCGAGGCCGCCCAGCTGCAACTGCTCGACGTGTGGCAGGAACTGCGGACGACGGTCGTCTTCGTCACCCACTCCATCGCGGAGGCCGTCCTGCTCTCCGACACCGTCGTCGTGATGGCCGCCCGGCCGGGACGCATCGCGGGCGTCGTCGAGATCGGGCTGGACCGGCCCCGCCACCACGGGTTGCTCGACTCCGCCGGCATGCACGAGCACGAGCACCGGATCCGCCAGGTCCTCGAGACCGCCTGGAACCCCCTCGACCCCTCCCAGGACGTCGCGTGAGGATCCTGCACCCCCGGTTCTGGCTCCCGACGGTGCTGGCGCTGGTCGTCGTCGCGCTGCTCTGGAGCTGGGTCGCGCAGGAGAACCCCTACGTCCTGCCGACGTTGTCGAGCGTGGGGCAGCAGTTCCGCGAGGACCCGAACCTCTACCTGAGCAACGCGGGGACGACGTTGCAGGAGGCCCTGGTCGGCCTGGTGCTCGGGACGGTCGGCGCGGTCGTGCTCGCCGTGCTGGTCGCCGAGTCACGGATCCTCTGGCGGGCGTCGATGCCGTTGGCGGTGATCCTCAGCGTCACCCCCGTCGTCGCGATCGCCCCGGCGCTCGTCGTCGCGTTCGGGTTCGGCATGACGCCCAAGTACATCGTGACCGGTCTCATCACGTTCTTCCCCGTCCTGATGAACACCGTCACGGGGTTGCGCTCCGTCGACCGGCACGTGCTCCAGGTCTTCCGGACGGTGAACGCGTCCCGCCTCGACGTCCTGGTCCGGTTGCGCTTCCCCAGCGCGTTGCCGTACCTGTTCACCGCCCTGCGGGTGGTGTTCCCGCTCTCGCTGGTGGGGGCCATCGTCGCGGAGTTCTCCGCCGCCGGGGCGAAGTCCGGGTTGGGCACGCTCATCAGCGTCGCGAGTTCGAACTCGCAGCTGGACCGGGTGTTCGCCGCCATCGCCTGTCTCGCCGCGATGGGTTCGCTGTTGTTGCTGGTCGTCACCACCGTCGAACGTCGTGCCCTGGCCTGGCACGAGTCGCAGTCCCGCTGAGAACCCCGAGGAGACCCCCTGTGAGCCGTCCCCGCACCCCGCTCGCCGTCGGCGCGATCGCCGCCCTGCTGCTCGCCGGCTGCGGTGGTTCCGACGACGGCACCGTCGACGGTGTCTCCACCCCCTCGGCGACGAAGGGTTCCGCGGTCTCGGCGGAACGGTGCAAGGAGAACGAGGCGGCGGGGAAGATCACCTACATCACGGGTTTCCAGTACCAGGCCTCGGCCGGCATCCTCGATCCCATCGCGGCGAAGGCGCTGGGCTACTTCGACGCCCTCTGCCTCGACGTCGAGATCCAGCCGGGTACTGGTGAGACCGCGCAGAACGCCCAGCTCGTCGCGGCCGGCACGGCGCAGATCTCCTCCATCGCCGGCAACGGCGACGTCCTGGTGAACGTCGCCAACGGCGTCGACGTGCAGGCCGTGGCGATGTTCGGCCACGTCCCGGTGGCGACGCTCATGACGAAGCCCGACATCACCGACCTCAAGCAGCTCGAGGGCACGACGCTGGGGCAGAAGGGCGCGTTGCCGGTCACCATCGAGGCCATGCTGCGCGCCGCGGGCGTCGACGTCTCGAAGATCACCCAGGTCGAGGTCGGCTACGACCCGACGGTGCTGGTCCGCGGGCAGGTGCAGTCCCTCACGGGGTACAAGTCCAACGAACCGCTGACCCTGGAGGCCAAGGGGGAGAAGGTGAAGCTGTGGAACCCGGAGGACTACGGGGTTCCCGGATCCATCGCGACGACCATCGTCAACCCGGCGTTCCTGAAGGACCACCGCAGTGCCGTCGAGGACTTCCTGCGGGCCCAGCTCAAGGCCTACGCCTACTGCGAGGACCAGGCGAGCGAATGCGTCGCCGACGCCGCGGAACTCTCCCAGGCCGGCTACGACGCCGACCACAACGTCCAGGTGTGGCAGACGGAGTCCAAGCTCGTCGACGACTCGCTGCCGCAGGGCCAGGTGCTCGGTCAGATCAACGACACCGCCGTCCGGACCGAGGGGGACTTCCTCGTCCGGATGGGACAGATCCCCGCGGTGCCGGACCTGACGACCCTCGTCGTGCCCGACCTCGTGACCTCGCTCTACGCCGGCGGTCAGCTCGTCTGGCCCGCACCGTGAACCCCACGGCGCAGACGGAGTTCGGCATCTTCCTGCCCATCGGCAACGGGGGCTGGATCATGTCCGACACGGCGCCGCATCCGCAGGCGACGTACGAGCACAACCGCGAGGCCGCGCTGGCGGCGGAACGCATCGGCCTCGACTTCGTGATGTCGATGGCGAAGTGGCGCGGTTACGGCGGTCGGACCGACCACTGGGGCCAGACCCTGGAGTCGATGACGATGATGTCGGCGCTGGCCGAGGCCACGCACCGGGTGAAGGTCTGGGCGACCGTCCACACGAACCTGTTCCACCCTGCGCTGGTGGCGAAGATGTTCGCCACCCTCGACCAGGTCTCCGGCGGGCGCTGCGGCATGAACGTCGTCGTGGGCGCCTACGAGCACGAGTTCTCCCAGATGGGGCAGTGGCGTGCGGACTTCAGCCACGACGACCGCTACCGCTACACCGAGGAGTGGATCGACCTCGTCGAGCGGTTGTGGACGGAGGACTCCGTCACCGCCCGCGGGGAGTTCTTCACCCTCGACGACTGCCAGTCCCGCCCCCACCCCGCCCAGCGGCCGACGCTCATCGCGGCCGGCCGTTCGGCGGCCGGGATGCGCTTCCAGGCGGCCCACTGCGACGGGTCCTTCCTCACCGCCGAGGACCTGCCGGGGTTGCGGGCGGCCAGCCGCGACGTCAAGGCGATGGCCGCGCTGCGGGGTCGCTCGATCAAGACCTACGCCATGCTCACCGTCGTGCTGGCCGAGACCGACGCGGCCGCGCAGGCGCGGTTCCGCGAGTACGGGCGCGGGTACGACGCCGAGGCCATCACGAACATGAAGCTGTCCTGGGGCCTGCCGCTGGAACGCGCGATGTCCATGACGGCCGGGGACGAGGCGCACGAGGCGTTCCAGACCGCCGTCGTCGTGGGTGGTCCGGACTCCGTCGTGCGCCAGATCCAGGAGGTGGTGGGGAAGACCGGTCTCGACGGCATGATGCTCATCTTCCCCGACTACCTGCCGGACCTGGCCGCGTTCGGCGAGCAGGTGCTGCCCGCGTTGCGGGCAGGGGCGTGAGCGACCCGCGGCTGGAACTCCTGCGCGACCTCCCCGGGGCGCTGCTGGTCGTCGACGTGCAGCGTTCCTTCGCCGATCCGGAGTTCCTGGCCCACCTGTCCGAGACCGCCCGCGCCGACGTCGCCGCCGCGGTGCAGGGGGTCCGGGCCGCGATCGACCTGGCCCGGGCCGGTGGGACGGCCGTCGTCTGGCTGCGGCTGCGGGTCCCGCCGGACGACCCGTGGCCGGCGTCGAACTGGTTCCGCGGTCAGGCCCCGGACGACCCGTGGCCGACCGCGTGGGAACCCTGCGTCGAGGGCACCGACGGCATCGAGTGGTACGACGTGGAACCCCTCGACGGGGAACTCGTCCTCGACAAGCGGACCTACGACGGTTTCGCCGGGACGGGGTTGGCGGAGACGTTGCACGGGCGGGGGACGGGGTGGGTCGCGGTCACCGGGCTCACCAGCGACTGCTGCGTCCTGGAGACGGCCGGGTCCGCCTTCACCCACGGTTTCCGGACCCTCGTGGTGGCCGACGCCACCGCCGCCCACGACCGGGCCACCCACGACGCGGCCCTGCGGGTGCTGGCCGAGCACAGCGCGGTGGTCGTGGACCTCGCCGAGATCGAGGACCTGCTGCTCACGCCCTGACGGTCAACGTCCCCCGCAGGACGCTGTCGGAGGAGTGACCGGGGTTCCCGTCGAGGGGTTCCCGGGAGACGTCGACGACGTCGAAACGGCCGAGGTCCAGGTCGGCGGGCAGCGTCACCGACATGGCCATGCCCGCCCCGGCGCCCGGGTCCGGGCTGAGGAAGCCCAACGGCACCAGGCCCCCGTCGGCGTCGAGCAGCCACGCCTCGAGGAAACCGTCGGGCACCGCCGCCACCCCGGAGATCCGCAGTTCCAGGCGTCGGCTCCCGCCGGCCTCGGTGACGTCGGCGCTGCCGCTGCCGGACCCGGCCAGCGGTTCCAGCGCGGCGGTGGACACGACGGCCTGCGGCGGCGCCGCGGTCGTGGGTTCCGCCGGGCCGGAGAGCGCCCTCGTCCCCAGCGCACCGACGCCCAGGCCGATGAGGGCGGCCGCGGCCACCGGCACCCACCGCGGCCGGCGGAGCGGACGCGGAGCGCCCGCCCGGCGCAGCGGGACGACGACCGGTGCGCTCGCCGTGGGTGCACCGGAGCCGGCGGGGTCGATGCCGAGCTCGTGGGCGACGTTCTCCCAGGTCCCAGCCGGGACCGGGACGGGGGTCACCGACTCCTGCGACCGGGCCGAGCCGACCACGCGGCTGATCTCGGCGACCTCGGTGCGACAGGTGGTGCAGGCCTCGAGGTGGGCGTGCACCTCCGGTGCGACCTCCTCACCCAGAGCGAGCAGCACGACGACGTCCTCGGTGAGGTGTTCCGCCGCCGTCGGGGGCGTCTCATCGATCGGCACTGTCGTCCTCCAGGCGCGATCGCAACCGGCGCAGGGACCGCCGGAGGTGGCTCTTCACGGTACCCACGGGCAGGCCCGTGCGTTCGGCGATCTGGACCTGGGTGAGGTCCTCGAAGAAGGCGAGGCGGACGACGGTGCGTTGCGGTTCCCCGAGGCCGTCGACCTCCGCGAGCAGGACGAGGCGGTCGGTCGCCACGTCCTGCGGTGCGGCGTCCAGCACGACGGTGCTGTCGCCCCCGCGCAGTAGTTCCGGGTCGGTCACGACCTCGGGGCGGTAGCGGGTGGTCAGGGCGTCGGCGATGCGGTGCCGGGCGATGCCCACGAGCCAGGCCGGGAACGAGGCCGCGGAGGGGTCGAAGCGTTCCCGGGACCGCCACGCCGACACGAACACGTTCTGCACGACGTCCTGCGCGTCGGCCTCGTCCAGACGTCGCCGGGCGAGCCCGTTGACGAGCGGGGCCCACCGTTCGAACGCCTCGCGCAGCCCGCGTTCGTCTCCCGCAGCGACGGCCCGGCCGACCGCGGCGTCGTCCCACGACGCGGGGTCAGTCCAGTCCGCCGCCGGCGACGGGCTCGGCCGGGGGCTCACGGGCACCACCGTAGGGGCCCCGACGGGCTGCGCCAGCCCACCGGTCCGGTTCAGAGGGCGGTCACGACGACGTTCTCGGCGTACGACCGGGTGGAGCGGTCGAAGTCACCCCCGCAGGTGATCAGCTCCAGGCGGGGGTCGCCGGTCCGGGCGAACACCTCCTCCGCGGGCAGGTCGGCCTTGAGGTAGGAGTGGCGCGAGGCGACCCGGAACTCCGTGACCCCGCCGTCGGAGCTGGTGACCCGGACCGTCGTCCCAGCCTCCAGCGACGCCAGGTCGATGAGGGCCCCCGGCCCGTCCGCGTGGGTGTCGACGTGCCCGGCCAGCACGGTCGCCCCGGCCCCACCGGGGACGGACCCCCAGCGGTACCAGCCGACCCGCTGCGGGTCCTCGGGGACGGCCAGCGCCCCGTCGGCGTCGACCCCGACGGGGACCACGGGGGCGTCCACCCCGAGGTCGGGGATCTCCAGGCGCACCGGGATGGGCGTCGGGGCCGGGGCCGAGGGGGCGGCGTCCCGGCGGCCCACCGCGGCCGGCCCGGTCGTCACCGGGGTCGGGGCAGGGCTCGCCGCGGGGACGGCCGGCAACGGCGCACCGAACCCCGCGGCCGGACGGGAGGACCACCACCCCACGACGAGGAAGACCCCCGCGACGGCCAGGACGACCGCGACGAGCGCGGCGCCCCGGGCGAGCCGTGCGTCAGCGCGTGGCGTGCGCACGCCGCGAGACGACGGTCGCCGCACCCGCACCGACCAGCGCCAGCGCACCGGCGCCGACCACCCAGCCGGACCACCCGTTCTCGGCGAGGCCACCGGAACCGGAGGGGACCCCGGACGGCGTGCCGGCCCCGCCGGTCACCTGCTGGGTCGCGAGAGCCAGGTTGGCGTCCGCGGCGGAACCCCAGGCGTAGACGATGGTCTGCGTCCCTTCGGGCAGGGTCAGGTCCGCCGGACCGATGGCGACCTGGTCGGTTCCCGCCAGGACGACGTCCGCGCTCACCGTTCCCGCGGGCACGGTGACGCTGGCCTCGTTCGGGTTGGTCAGACCGGTGATCACCGGTGTCCCACCGGCCCGGACGTCGACGGCGGGGGCCGCCGCGACGTGGCGGACGGTCAGTTCTGACTCCCCGGCCGCGAGGTCCGTGGGCGCGTTGACGAACGGCGTCAGCGCGGGAGTTCCGGCGGCGTCGAGGTGGGCGACCACGGTGACGTTCGCCCCGGCGGGGACCTGGACCCCCTTCGCCGAGATCGCGGGCTGCGTCGCGGCCGGGTCGGCACCGGCGGGGTAGACCGCGAGGTCGTAGCTGCCGGAAGGCAACTGCTGCGGGTCGGTCAGGGTTCCGGGGGTGAAACCGGGGACGAGTTCCTTGCCGTTGGCGTACACGTCGACGGTGAGGCCGGGAACCGCGTGCAGGATCGAGACGGTCGCGGTGTCGCTCGTCGCGGCCGCCGACGCCGTGCCCGCGGTGGCCAGCGCGGCCACCGGGACGGACAGCGCGATGAGCGGGGCGGCGACGAGGGCGGCGGTGCTGCGTGCAGTGCGCATCGTTTCTCCTCCAGGAGGGGCGGCGGGCCGCTCGGTGCGGCCCGTCACCCCCTCTTCCGGCCCGGGGAGGAGAACGGATGCAGTTCTCCCGAAGTTTCTCGGAGGTTCCCGGAGTTCTCCGCTCCCGGGTCAGACCAGCGGTGCGGCGAAGGAGTACGAGCTGTTCGGCCAGGACCGGTCGGTCCCGGTCACCGTGCCGTCGAACGCGTGGCGTGCGGAGGACAGGGCGGAGGACAGGTAGGTGATCTGGTATCGGTGGAACCCCGGTGCGCTGCCGGCGGCGCAGTCGAGGTCGGCCAGGTCGCCCGTCCGGTCGCGCAGGACGTTCTTGAAGACGACGGGGGCCGAGACCGTGGCCGCCGCCGGTTCCGCGACGGCGTCGACGTGGTAGCCGCTGCCGTTCCAGGGCGTGCCGTCCAGGGAGCCCGTGCGGACCCGCCGGGCGTGGACCGTGGTGCCGGCGACCACGGCGCCGTCGGTGGAGCAGCCCAGCGTGAGCTCGCCCTCCATCGTGGACTCGACGTAGCTGCGGTCGCCCGAGGGACCGAGGGCGCTGCGGACCGAGAGGTCGGTGCCGGAGACGACGAGGTGGCTCTCGACCTGTCCCGCCCGCAGGTCCACGTGGGCGGTCGGGTCGGGCGCTCGGTGGCGTCGGCGCCGGTCGCGGCCCCCACCGCGGCCGGGCCGGTGCCGAGGGCGAGTGCGGCCGCTGCGCCGACGGCGAAGCGGGCAGCGAGTCGCGCACCAGCGGAACCGCCCGATCGCTCCGCCGGATGTTCGACGGAGGGTGACGATTGCTCCGATCGGGTGCGGTCCGGGTGGGCCACCTAGACTCGGGGGGTCATGTCCCGGTCCTCCCAGCGGCGTTCACGTCCCGCGTCCCGCAACCCTGTCCGTTCCCGTCCCGGCTCGGCGCCGGGGGCGCTGCCCGACGACCCCCGCGCCTCGGCGCTGGCCGAGCGGCTGCGTGCGGTCTCGCTGCGCGACGAGGACCGCCTCCGTCGTCGACTCGCCGGTCTCGCCCGGCGCCCCGCGGACCTCGAGCAGGAGCTCCCGGGCCTCGAGGAGCAGACCGAGACAGCTGAACGCCGGGTGGCGGCCCGGGTGGCGAGCGTTCCCGCGCTGCACTACCCGGAGCAGCTGCCCGTCAGCCAGGAGAAGGACCGCATCGCGGACGCGCTGCGCGAGCACCAGGTCATCGTCGTGGCGGGGGAGACCGGATCGGGCAAGACGACCCAGCTGCCGAAGATCTGCCTCGAGATCGGCCGTGGTGTGCGCGGACGCATCGGGCACACCCAACCGCGACGCATCGCGGCCCGGGCCGTCGCCGAACGCGTGGCGGAGGAACTCGGCACCGAGCTGGGCGCCAGCGTGGGCTACGCCGTGCGCTTCACCGACACCGTCGGCGAGGACAGCCTCGTCAAGGTGATGACCGACGGCATCCTGCTCGCCGAGATCCAGCGTGATCCCGAACTGCTGCAGTACGACACGCTCATCATCGACGAGGCCCACGAACGCAGCCTCACCATCGACTTCCTGCTCGGCTACCTGGCCCGGCTGCTGCCGCGCCGGCCCGAGCTGAAACTCGTCATCACCTCCGCGACCATCGACCCGGAACGATTCTCCCAGCACTTCGGCGGCGCCCCGATCCTCGAGGTGTCCGGGCGGACCTACCCCGTCGAGGTGCGCTACCGGCCGCTGCTGGCGAGCGAACTGGCGGACGAGCTCGCCGGCGGCTCGGGTGAGGACGACGAGGGGGACTCCCTCGACGAACGCGACGAGGTCGTGGGCGACGACCGCGACCAGACCGAGGGGATCCTCGACGCCGTCCGTGAACTGGCGGCCGAAGGGCCCGGTGACGTCCTCGTGTTCCTGCCCGGCGAACGGGAGATCCGCGACACCGCGGACGCCCTGTCCGACCTGGTCCAGGAACGGGAGTTCCGCGGGACCGAGATCCTGCCGCTCTTCGCCCGGCTCTCGGCCGAGGAGCAGCACCGGGTGTTCCGGCCCCACGGCAACCGCCGGATCGTGCTGGCCACCAACGTCGCCGAGACCTCGCTCACGGTCCCCGGCATCCGCTACGTGGTGGACGCCGGGACGGCGCGCATCTCCCGCTACAGCCACCGCACCAAGGTGCAGCGGTTGCCGATCGAGCGGATCTCGCAGGCCTCGGCCAACCAGCGCGCCGGCCGTTGTGGTCGTGTCGCGGACGGCATCTGCATCCGGCTCTACTCCCAGAACGACTTCGAGTCGCGTCCGGAGTTCACCGATCCCGAGATCCTGCGGACCAACCTGGCGGCCGTCATCCTGCAGATGACGTCCCTCGGTCTGGGGGACATCGGGGCGTTCCCCTTCGTCGAGCCCCCGGAACCGCGGGCCATCACCGACGGCCTCGCCCTGCTGTCCGAGCTCGGCGCGCTGGAGACCGCGCGGGCGGGTGACCGCGGGCCGCGGCTGACCCGCACGGGCCGGGATCTGGCCAAGCTGCCCATCGACCCGCGGCTGGGCCGGATGGTCCTGGAGGCCCAGCGCAACGGCTGCCTGCAGGACGTCCTCGTGGTCGTGGCGGCGCTCTCGGTGCAGGACCCGAGGGAACGCCCCCTGGAGAAGCGCGAACAGGCCGCGCAGCTGCACGCCCGGTTCCGTCACGAGCAGTCCGACTTCCTCACGTACCTGAACCTGTGGTCCTACCTGCAGCACCTGCAGCGCGACCTGTCGTCCTCGGCGTTCCGTCGCCGGGTGAAGGCCGAGATGCTGCACTTCCTGCGCATCCGGGAGTGGCAGGACACCTACTCCCAGCTGCGCCGCGTGGCGCGGGAGCTGAAGTTCTCCGTCGAGACGCGGGAACCCGCGGAACTCGACGACGACCAGCTGTTCCCCGACCCCGGCTACGACGCCGACGCGGTGCACCGCTCGCTGCTGGCCGGGTTGCTGGGCAACATCGGCTCCAAGGACGTGCGCGAGGACACCTCGAGCGCCGGCAAGGGCCGTCGCGACTCCCGGCCCGCGCGCCAGCAGGTCGAGTACAACGGTGCCCGCGGGGCGAAGTTCGCGGTGTCGCCCGGTTCCTCGCTGGGCCGGCGCAGCCCGGACTGGGTCGTCGCGGGGGAACTCGTCGAGACGTCGCGGCTCTGGGCCCGCGTCGTCGCCGCGATCGACCCGCGCTGGATCGAACCGCTGGCGGAGCACGTGGTGCGCCGCGTCTACTCCGAACCGCGGTGGTCGCGCAGCCGGGCGGCCGTCGTCGCGACCGAACGCGTCACGCTCTACGGCGTCCCCATCGTGGTGGGCCGCAAGGTCGCCTACGGCGGGATCGACGCGGAACTCTCGCGTGACCTCTTCATCCGCGCCGCCCTGGTGGAGGGCGACTTCGAGACCCGCCACGAGTTCTTCCGGCGCAACCGGGAACTGCTCGACGAGGCCGAGGAGCTGGAGCACCGCGCGCGGCGGCGCGACATCGTCGTCGACGACGAGGTGCTGTTCGAGTTCTACGACGCGCGGATCCCGGCCGACGTCGTGTCCGGCCGCCACTTCGACGCGTGGTGGAAGGAGGCTCGTCGGGCGGACCCCGACCTGCTGACCTTCGACCCGGCGATGCTGGTGCGGGTGGAGGACACCGTCAGCGAGGAGCAGTTCCCGCGGGTGTGGCGCCAGGGCGACCTGGAGCTCGCCCTCGACTACGTCTTCGACCCCGGTTCGGCCGCCGACGGGTTGACCGTCGACGTCCCCGTCGAGGTCGTCAACCGCTTCGACGACCGGGACCTGCTGTGGCAGGTCCCGGGTTTCCGGCACGACCTGATCACGGCGATGATCCGGGCGCTGCCCAAGGAACTGCGCAAGAACCTCGCCCCGGCTCCCGACAAGGCGGCCCGCTTCCTGGAGAACGTCCGCCCGCACGTCGACCGGTTCTGGCCCGCCTTCGAGGCCGAGATGCCGCGGTTGGGTGACGGCACCGAGATCTACGCCGAGGACGTGGACTGGACCAAGGTGCCCGGGTACCTGCGCCCGACGTTCCGGGTGCTGGCGGGGGACGGGTCGACCATGGCGGTGGGCAAGGACTTCGCCCGGTTGCGCGCCGCGCTGGAGACCGAGGTCGTGGAGACCCTCACGGCCGCCGCGGACGACGTCCAGCGCACCGGGGCGACGTCGTGGGCGGACCTGCCCGACGAGGTCCCGCCGACCCACACCAGCGTCGTGCGCGGGACCGACGTGACCTCGTTCCCGGCGCTCGTCGACGAGGGGGAGTCCGTCGGGCTGCGGACGTTCCCGAACTCCGTGCAGGCCGCCGTCGCCCACCGCGAGGGGGTGCTGCGGTTGCTGACGCTCGCTCTGCCCTCTCCGGTGCGCACCGTGCAGAACTCCCTCGGCAACGACGCGAAGCTCCTGCTGGCCCGCGCTCCGCACGCCGACGCGAACGCGGTCGTGGCCGACTGCGCCCAGGCCGCCGCGGCGCAGCTGCTCGACGAGGCGGACGGCGGATCGGTCCGCACCGCAGCCGGTTTCGAGGCGCTGCGGACCCGGGTGGCGGGGCGCTTCGTGGACCTGACCGTGAGCGCCGTGGAGCGCACCCTGCGCGTCCTGCGCACCGCGGCCGCGGTGGAGAAGAACATCTCCCGCACCAGCAGCCTCGTCCTCGTGCCCTCGCTGGCCGACGTCCGGGAGCAGTTCAGCGGACTCGTCCACGCGGGTTTCGTCACCGACACGGGCGTCGACCGGTTGCCGGACCTGCTGCGCTACCTGCAGGGGATCGACCGCCGGCTGGCGACGATGCCGGAGAACCCCCAGCGCGACCGGGTGCGGATGGCGGAGTTCGCCCGGGTCCGCGAGGAGTACCTGAAGCGGGTGCGACGCGCAGGGTCCCCGGTGCCGCCGGACCTGGCGCGGATCCGCTGGACGCTGGAGGAACTGCGCCTGCAGAAGTTCGCCCCGGGTGTCCCGACGGCCCACCCGGTCAGCGACGAGCGGGTGCTGAAGGCCCTCGCCGACCTCCCCTGACCGACTCCTGGGGGACTTCCCACCCTTCCCGGGCCCGGGAAGGGTGGGAAGTCCCCCAGAAGTCGGTGGGTGGGGTGGGTCAGTGGGCGGCGTAGCCACCGTCGACGAGGTGGTACGAGCCGGTCACGAAGCTCGCGGCGTCGCTGGCCAGGAAGGCGGTCAGGGCCGCGACCTCCGCGGGGGTGCCGAGGCGGCCCACGGCGTGCTGGGCGGCGAGTCCCGCCTTCGCCTCGGCGGAGAGGTTCGCGTCGATCAGCGGGGTCTGGATGAACCCCGGGCCGACGGCGTTGACGCGGACACCCTGCCCGGAGTACTCCAGCGCGGCGTTCTTGGTCAGGCCGATGACGGCGTGCTTGGTGGTGACGTAGGCGCTGGAGCCCGGGATGCCGACGCTGCCGAGCACGGAGGCCATGTTGACGATCGAGCCACCGCCCGCGGCGAGCATGGCGGGGATCTGCGCCTTGAGGGCGTAGAACACCGCGTTGAGGTTGACGTTCACCACCTTGTGCCAGGAGTCGAGGGAGTACTCCGCGACCGGCGCGGCCTCGCCGCCGATGCCGGCGTTGTTGACGGCGACCTTCAGGGGGGCGAGTTCGCCGGCGGCGGCGACCATCGCGAGGTTGGTGTCGAAGTCGGCGACGTCACCGACGAAGGCCTTGGCGGTTCCGCCGGCCTCGGCGATCTCGGCGACGACCCCGGCGGCCGACGCCTCGACGAGGTCGGCGACGAGGACGGAGGCGCCGTTCCTCGCCAGTTCCAGCGCGACGGCGCGGCCGATGCCGGAACCCCCGCCGGTGACGACGGCGGAACGGTTGCTCAGGTCGTAGGTGGCCATGCTCGATCTCCTCAGATCATCTTGTGCGACATGTGTCGGACAACACGACGACAGTACGCCGGGCGAACGACCTGGGCGACCTCGCTCACGCGGGTGCCCGTCCGGCGTGTGACGGAGGGGAGAGGCCCGGCCACGTAGGCTGTTCTCCCGGTGCGCGTGCGCGTACGGGGCGACAGCGCGGGACGGGGTGGCAGGGGTGGCGACGGCGAGCGAACAGGTCGTCAGCACGCGCGTCCTCACCGTCCCCAACGCGCTCAGCTTCCTGCGACTGCTCCTGGTCCCCGTCTTCGGTGTCCTCATCACCAACGGTCAGGACGGCTGGGCGCTGCTCGTGCTCGCGGTCAGCGGGGCCAGCGACTACCTCGACGGCAACCTGGCCCGGCGCTGGAACCAGGTCACCCGCCTCGGGCAGGTCCTGGACCCCTTCGCCGACCGGCTCTACATCCTCACCACGTTGTTCGGGCTGGCCTACCGCGGCCTGATCCCCTGGTGGCTGGTCGTCGTGCTCGTCGCCCGCGACGTCACGATGATCGTGACCCTGCCGTTCCTGGCGAAGCTCGGCCACAGCGCCCTGCCCGTCCACTTCCTCGGCAAGGCCGGCACGTTCTGCCTGCTCGCCGCCTTCCCGCTCCTCCTCCTCGGTGAGGTCTCGCCGACGCTGTCGACGTACGCCGGCGCGCTCGGCTGGGCCTTCGCGTTGTGGGGCACCGGGTTGTACTGGTGGTCGGGGATCCTCTACGTCTCCCAGGTCGTCGGGTTGTGGCGCGCCGAACGCCGGTGAGTCCCCGCAGCGCCCGGCCGCAGGTGCCGCGCGACCCCGCGGCCAGCACGGCGCTGCTCACCGAGGTCATGACCCGCCCGCTGGACCCCGGCTACGCCGCGGCCGCCCGACGTCGCGCGGAGACGGGGGAGGAGCGCAGCCGCTCGGGGCGGGGCCTGACCTGGCTCGCGCTGCTGGTGATCGGCGGGCTGCTGGCCGTCGCCGGGGTGCGCGCCGCCGCGGCCGAACCCGCGGCCGACCGCGGCCGGCAGGCGCTGCTGCAGCGGATCGACGACAGCACCGGGCGTTCCGACCGGCTCACCGCGCAGGTCGCCCGCGCCCAGACCGACAACGCCGCCCTGGCCGCACGTCTCGGTGGGGCACCCGCCGCCTCCGCCGACGCCCAGGCCGGTGGGCTCGCCGTGGCCGCCGCCGCGACCGCCGTCACCGGCCCGGGACTGCAGGTCGTGCTCGACGACGCGCGCGGCGACGACTCCGGCTCCACCACGACCTCGGGACGGGTCGTGGACCGCGACGTCCAGATCGTCGTCAACGGGTTGTGGCAGAACGGCGCCGAGGCCGTCGCCATCAACGGGCAGCGGCTGAGTTCGCTGTCCTCGATCCGCGCGGCGGGGGAGGCCGTCCTCGTCGACTACCGCCCGTTGACCCCGCCGTACACGATCTCCGCCATCGGCGACCCCACCGTCCTGCAGACCGGCCTGGCGACGTCCGTCGCGGGTCGCTACCTGCAGGTGCTGCGCGACAACTACGGCATCTCCGCCGGCGTCGACACCCGCTCCGGCGACGACCCGATGACGTTGCCCGCCGCTCCCCGCCTCGATCTGCGCCTGGCCCACCCCTCCGCCCCGTGACCCCGCCGGGACCACGGACCGGGCGCGCGGCGGCTCGGGGAAGGCGGTGGGGGAGGTAGCGTTCCGCGACGTGATCGCAGCCGTCGGACTCGTCGTCGGGATCGTCGTGGGTGTGCTCCTGCACCCCGAGGTCCCGGTGTCCCTGCAGCCCTACCTGCCGATCGCCGTGGTCGCCGCGCTCGACGCGGTGTTCGGCGGTCTGCGGGCGGTGCTCGACGGGATCTTCGACGACAAGGTGTTCGTCGTCTCCTTCCTGTCCAACGCCGTCGTCGCGGCCCTCATCGTCTACCTCGGCGACCAGCTGGGCGTCGGCTCGCAGCTGTCCACGGGGGTCGTCGTCGTGCTCGGGGTGCGCATCTTCTCCAACGCCGCCGCCATCCGCCGGCACCTGCTGAACGCGTGAGCGAGCCCGCGGCCCCGCGCCGCTCGCCGTGGCGACGGTTGTGGCGCGCGGGCCGGCCCCGCGCCACGCGCGCCCAGGTCCTGGCCGGGATCCTCTGCGCCGCGCTCGGCTTCGGATTCGTGGTGCAGGTGCGTCAGACGAGCACCTCGGGTCTGAGCGACCTGCGCGAGACCGACCTGGTCCGGATCCTGGACGACACCACCGAGCGGGGGGACCGCCTGCAGGAGGAGCTCGACAGCCTCCAGGCGACCCGGCGTCAGCTCACCGAGGGGTCCGACTCCGCCCAGGCCGCCGCCCAGGCCGCCGAGCAGCGGGCCCAGGAGTACGGGCTGCTGGCCGGGACGCTGCCCGCGCACGGGCCCGGGATCGTCGCCACCATCACCGACCCCGACGCCGCCGTGCGCTCGACCAACCTCATCCAGTTCGTCCAGGAGCTGCGCGACGCCGGCGCCGAGGCGATCCAGATCGGCAGCACCCGCGTGGTGGCCGAGACCGCCTTCACCGACACCACCGGAGCCGTCCTGGTCGACGGGGCGACCGAGCGCGCGCCCTACGTCGTGAGCGTCATCGGCGACCCTGACACCCTCTCCACCGCCCTCGACATCCCGGGCGGGGTGCGCGAGACGCTGCGCTCCGCCGGGGCGGACCTCGAGGTCCGCAACGCCGCCGGTGCCGACGGGGTGCAGGTGGACGCCTTGCACGCCGTCTCCGCGCCTCAGTACGCTCGCCCGGCGTCACCGGAACCCTCCGCCAGCACCGGCTGAGTCCCCGTCCGGCCGTCCCCACCAGAGGAGTCAGTTCCAGCATGTCGAACGTCCCCGCCGACCTCCGCTACACCAGCGAGCACGAATGGGTGCGCGTCGAGGCGGACGGCACCGTCCGGGTCGGCATCACCGACCACGCCCAGGACGCCCTCGGGGACGTCGTGTACGTCTCGCTGCCCGCCGAGGGCGAGACCGTCGCCGCCGGCGGCGCCTGCGGTGAGGTCGAGTCGACCAAGAGCGTCAGCGAGATCACCGCGCCCGTGTCCGGCACCGTCTCGGGGCACAACCCGGGGCTGGAGACGCGTCCCGACCTGGTGAACACCGACCCCTACGGCGACGGCTGGATGTTCACCATCACGCCGAGCGACGTGGCGCAGGTCGAGGGCCTCCTCGACGCCGAGGCCTACACCGCCCACGCGGGCTGAGCGCTCCGCCACCCGTGTCGACCCGGTGACCTGACCTGCCGGGTCGGCACGGCTAGGGTGATCCTGGAAGTTCCAAGCGTGACCGCCCGCGTGCAGGGAGTTGCCTGCCCCCGGGAGTCACGTGTTCTGCCAGCGTGAGAGGTGGTGTCGATGTCTGCGTCGGGCACGTCGTCGGACGACGGGTTGGCTGCGTCGGACGACGGGTTGGCTGCATCGTCGACCGACGGGGCGGGTGCGTCCTCGGAGGGCGGGACGACCCCTGCGGCGACCCCCCGGGGTGGCGCGGCCGAGCGGCCGGTGGATTCCACCATGTCCTTCGCCGGTCTGGTCGTCCCCGAGGTCCACGAGTCCGCGGAACGCGGTCTCACCAGTGACGACCAGGAGGCCATCGACGCCCTGCCGGCCGGATCGGCGCTGCTCGTCGTGCGGCGCGGTCCCAACGCGGGGTCCCGGTTCCTCCTGGACGCCGAGCGGACCTCCGCGGGCCGCCACCAGACCAGCGACATCTTCCTGGACGACGTGACGGTCTCGCGCAAGCACGCGGAGTTCCTCCGCGCGCCCGACCCGGCGAGGGGTCCGGGGTTCCGGGTGCGTGACGTCGGCAGTCTCAACGGCACCTACGTCAACCGCGAGCGCATCGACGACGTGGTCCTGGCCGCCGGCGACGAGGTGCAGATCGGCAAGTACCGGATGGACTTCCACCCCAGCCCGCGAGGGGAGCAGTGAGCGCTGCCGGGGCGCGGTCCCTGGACCCGAGCCTGCCCAGGATGACGATCGGCGAGGTCCTCGCGATCCTGACGCCGGACTTCCCCGACGTCAGCATCTCCAAGATCCGCTTCCTCGAGGAGCAGGGTCTCGTCGAACCGGGCCGGACCCCCGCGGGGTACCGCAAGTTCTCCTCCGACGACGTCGACCGGTTGCGGTACGTGCTCTCCGCCCAACGCGACCACTACCTGCCGCTGAAGGTCATCCGGGAGAACCTCGAGGCCATGGACCGCGGCCTCGAGCCGCCGGAACAGCCCGGGGCGGCACCGCGCGTCCCCGAGGTCGTCGCGGCGGGCAGCGTCCCGGGGGCCGACCGGTTCGACGGCCACGCCGCCAACCTCCGGCTGACCCGGCTGGAGATCCTGCGCGAGTCCGGCGTCGACGCCGAGCTCCTCGACGCGCTCGAGGGGTTCGGCGTGCTCTCGCCCGCTCCCGGGGGCCCGTGGTACGACGGTGAGGCCCTGGAGGTGCTGCGCGCCGCGGCCTCGCTGGCGGCGCACGGCATCGAGGCCCGGCACCTGCGGATGTTCCGCACCGCCGCCGACCGTGAGATCGCTCTCGCGGAACAGGTCGCCGCGCCGCTGCAGCGCCTCGGGCAGCGAGGCGGTGGCGAGTCCGTCGACCGCGCCGACCAGGTCGTGCGGGAGATCGCGGCGGCCTGCCTGCGGCTGCACACCGCGCTCGTCGCCGGCGCGCTCGGCCGCGGCGCGCGCTGAGCCGACGCCGGGGTACGGTGATCGGGTGCGCGCGCTCGATGTCATCGGCGTCAGAGTCGAGATGCCTTCCAACAACCCGATCGTGCTGCTGCGCGAACGGGACGGCGACCGGTACCTGCCCATCTGGATCGGGGCTCCCGAGGCGAGTGCCATCGCCTTCGCCCAGCAGGGTGTCGTCCCGCCCCGTCCGCTGACCCACGACCTGCTCAAGGACGTCATCGAGGCCGTCGGCCGACGTCTGGAAGAGGTCCGGATCGTGGCGGTCAAGGACAACGTCTACTTCGCGGAACTCGTCTTCGACGGTGGCCTCACGGTCAGCTCGCGGACGTCCGACGCGATCGCCCTCGCCCTGCGCGTGGGCTGCCCCATCGTGAGCGCCGACCAGGTGCTCGACTCCGGGGGCGTCCCGGTGCCGGACGAGGACGAGGACGAGGTGGAGAAGTTCCGCGAGTTCCTCGACCACATCTCGCCCGAGGACTTCGAAGCCGATTCGGGCGAGGCCTGAACCGGGTTCTCCCGGGTCACGGATAGGTCACGGTCTGCGGCGCGCCGCGCGCCTCGTTGACGCTCCGGGGGTGCTCTTCTACGGTCAGTATGCAGAACGCTTCCGGTCGGTCCTCGACGGGTGGCGATGACGAGGAGGCCGGCGTGAGCAGTGGCGATGCAGTCGCAGGGTCGTCGCGGAAGTCGACCCCGCCAGTTCGTGCGCAGGGTCTGCTGTTCGCCGAGGACCTCCCCGACCTGGACGAAGAGGTCGGCTACCGCGGTCAGACGGCCTGCAAGGCCGCCGGCATCACCTACCGCCAGCTCGACTACTGGGCCCGCACCGGCCTCGTCGAGCCCGGTGTGCGCGGTGCCTCCGGCTCCGGCTCGCAGCGTCTCTACGGGTTCCGCGACATCCTGGTCCTGAAGGTCGTGAAGCGGCTGCTGGACACCGGCGTCTCGCTGCACCAGATCCGCTCGGCGGTCACCCACCTGCGTGAGCGTGGCGTCGACGACCTCGCCCAGATCACCCTCATGTCCGACGGTGCCAGCGTCTACGAGTGCACCTCGGCCGATGAAGTGATAGATCTCGTCCAAGGCGGTCAAGGCGTCTTCGGCATCGCCGTGGGCCGTGTCTGGCGCGAGGTCGAGGGGGAGCTGGCCTCGCTGCCGAGCGAACGTCCCGCCGACCGCGAGCCCGGTCAGACCGCCATGGTCCTGGCCGACGAGCTGTCCAAGCGTCGCGCCGCTCGCGAAGCCGGCTAGCCCCACGCCACGCACGAAAGCCGTGATCCTGCGGGGGGGACCCAGCGGGATCACGGCTTTCGTCGTGCGTGGGGTGGACTAGTCGAGGAGCTCGGCGCGGGGGAGAGCCTGCAGGGCGAAGGGGTCGGTCACCCAGTCGTGGGCGTCGGGCAGCCAGTGCACCGCGGCGAGCAGGGAGTCGGCCCAGGTGCTCAGCAGCTCGTCGAGACCGACGCGCCAGGAGTGCTGGTAGCCCTCGCCGTCCTCGGCCAGCACGATCTGCTCGACGACGGAGCGGCTGGAGCCCAGGCGCACGGCGATGAGTTCCTCGTCGCGGGCGAAGAGGGGCAGCAGGGCCGGCGGGGCGGTGAGGCCGGGACCCTGGCCGCTCGCGCGACGCACCGCCTCCTCCAGGGTCAACGGGACCCAGCCACCGGGCCCCACCGTCGGAGCACTCGTGCGGAAGGTGGTGCGGACGGGATCGACACCGTCGACCGCGCGCCACCAGGCCCGGGCGCCGCGGGGGATCAGCAGGCCCATCTGGCGTTCCACCGCGTCGAGGTGAGCCTCGCCGACCCCGGGGCGCAGGTGGCTGGCGATGTCCGCGCCGCAACGCGTCCACTGGGCGCGCAACCGCGTGACGATGCCGGTGATCCGGTCGGCCTCCGGGTCCGGAGCGGGCACGTGCGGTGCTGCGGTCGGAACCACCGCTCCGCGGACGGCGCGCACCACGCGGAGACGGTCGAGGGGTGTGTTGGGCGTCACGGAACCTCCTAGGGCCCGCGAAGAGCGCGGGGAAGAACGGGCGGCACCTGCGGGGACGAAACCCGGGTAGACCGACTTGTTGGAACTTAGGCGTTCGTCGGCGTTCCCGCACCTCGGACGGGGTACGGCCCCGTCCGGTTCCCTACGTCGTGCGGAGGATCCGGTCCAGCACCGCGTCGAACTGCTCCGCGACGGTCTTCGCCGCCTTGGCCCGCAACGAGTGCAGCGGAACCCCCGCTCCCTGCGACTGCGGCACGGCCACCCGGTCCGGCAGCGGTTCCAGCACCAGGTCGCCGAACATGGCCTGCAGTTCCTCGTAGCGGAAGCGCTGTTCCCCCGAGCGCTGGGTGTAGCGGTTGACCAGGACCCCGACGACCTCCGGGGAGCTGCGCAGGGCACGGACCTCCCGGATCGTGCGGTCGACCGCCGCCACGGAGAACCGGCTGGCGTCGGAGACCACGAGCACGGCGTCCGCCGCGCGCCACGCCGAACGCGTCAGCCCGTTGAGCGAGGGCGGGGTGTCCAGCAGGGCGAGGTCGTGGTCGTCGAGCTTGCCCAGGGCCCGGCGCAACGACTTCAGCGTCTCCTCGTCGGCCTCGGGGGTGTCCAGACCCGCGGAGGCCGCGGAACCGGTGAGGACGTCGAGCAGTCCCGGGTGGTCGTCGACCCACCCGCTGGGCGCGACGGCGTCCTCGGCGACGCGACGTCTCGGGGTGCGCAGCACGGCGGCGACGTCGTGGTCGCGGTGGGCGCTGACGTCGAGGCCGGACGTGGCGTCCGCCTGCGGGTCGAGGTCGACGACGAGGGTGCTGGTCCCGCGGTGGAGGGCGGCCGAGGCCAGCCCGAGGACGACGGACGTCTTGCCGACCCCACCCTTGGCACTGCAGACGGCGAGGGTGATCACGGCGGTCAACCTATCTTCCCGGGATCCGGGATCTCGTCCCGTAGGATGACGGCAGGCCGTTCAGCTCGTGTGGGAGAGACCCTGGTCGGGGAAGAGTCCGACCGCGGCGCCGAAGGGGCAACATCCCCGGAACCTCTCAGGCGGAAGGACCACGCGAGATCAGGCCGCTCTGGAGCACGTCCGCGCCTGCGCGGGTGGGTGACAGACGGGGAGGTACCTGCCCTCAGCGACCTCCGGAGCGTCCCATGACCTCGCCCACGCCCGTCCGCAGCGACCTGCCGGAGTTCTCCCCGGAGCCCGCGGCCCTGCCGTTCAGCGCCCGCCACATCGGCCCCGACGCCGCCGACGTCGCCCGGATGCTCGAGGTCGTCGGCCTCTCCTCCACGGAGGAACTCGTCGACCGCGCCGTCCCCGCCGGCATCCGCGACGGCGTGCTCGACCTGCCCGAAGCGCTCGACGAGACCGCCGTGACCGCCGCGCTGCGCGCGCTCGCCGGACGCAACCGCGTCGTGCCGTCGATGATCGGCCTCGGCTACTTCGGCACCCGTACCCCGGCCGTCGTGCGCCGCAACGTCCTCGAGGACCCCTCCTGGTACACGGCGTACACGCCTTACCAGCCCGAGATCTCGCAGGGCCGCCTCGAGGCGCTGCTGAACTTCCAGACCGCCGTCACCGACCTCACCGCGCTCGACGTGGCCAACGCCTCCCTGCTCGACGAGGCCACCGCTGCGGCCGAGGCCATGACCCTGGCCCGCCGGACCTCCAAGGCCCCCGCCGGTGCCGTGTTCGCCGTCGACGCCGACGTGCTCCCGCAGACCCTCGCCGTGCTGCGCACCCGCGCCGTGCCGCTGGGTGTCGAGCTCGTGAGCGTCGACCTCGACGACGCCGACCCGCTGGCCGTGGTGGGCGAGCGCGGGGTGTTCGGGGTGCTCCTGCAGTACCCGGGGACCTCCGGACGGGTCCGCGACCTCGCCCCCGTCGTCGCCGACGCCCACGCCCGCGGCGCGATCGCGATCACCGCGGCCGACCTGCTGGCGCTGACGCTGCTCGTCGCGCCGGGGGAGTTCGGCGTCGACGTCGCCGTCGGTTCCAGCCAGCGCTTCGGCGTCCCGATGGGTGCGGGTGGCCCGCACGCCGCCTACATGGCCGTCCGCAAGGGCCTCGAACGCTCCCTCCCCGGGCGCCTCGTCGGCGTCTCCGTCGACGCCGACGGCAACCGCGCGTACCGCCTCGCCCTGCAGACCCGCGAACAGCACATCCGCCGCGACAAGGCGACCTCCAACATCTGCACCGCCCAGGTCCTGCTGGCCGTGATGGCCGGCTGCTACGCCGTCTGGCACGGCCCGGAGGGTCTGCGCGCCATCGCCTCCCAGGTCGCGCGCCGCGCCGCGGCGCTCGCCGACGCGCTGCGCGCCGGCGGGGTCGAGGTCGTGCACGAGGCGTTCTTCGACACCGTCCTGGCCCGCGTCCCCGGCCGGGCGCAGGCCGTGGTCGCGGTCGCGCTCGAGGCGGGGGTGAACCTGCGCCTCGTCGACGTCGACCACGTCGGGCTGACCGTCGACGAGACCACCTCCGAGGCGCACGTCGCCGCGGCCCTGACCGGTTTCGGCCTGACCCCGACGGAGGCGACCGCCGACCCCGCACTGCCGTCCGCGTTGCGCCGCGGGTCGGAGTTCCTGACGCACCCGGTCTTCAGCCGGCACCGCTCCGAGACGGCGATGCTGCGCTACCTGCGCACCCTCTCCGACGCCGACTACGCCCTCGACCGCGGGGCGATCCCACTGGGCTCCTGCACCATGAAGCTCAACGCGACGACCGAGCTCGAGCCGATCTCCTGGCCCGAGTTCGCGGACCTGCACCCCTACGCCCCGGCCGACCAGCTCGCCGGCACCGCCGAACTCGCCGCCGACCTCGAAGGCTGGCTCGCCGAGGTCACCGGCTACGACGCCGTCTCGTTGCAGCCCAACGCCGGGTCCCAGGGCGAGTTCGCCGGACTGCTCGCCATCCGCGCCTACCACCTCGCCCAGGGCCACGGTGAGCGCACGATCTGCCTCATCCCCTCCTCCGCCCACGGCACCAACGCCGCCAGCGCCGTGATGGCCGGGCTGAAGGTCGTCGTCGTCCGCTGCGACGACGCGGGCAACGTCGACCTCGACGACCTGCGCGCCAAGGTCACCGAGCACGCCGACGACCTCGCCGCGCTGATGGTCACCTACCCCTCGACCCACGGCGTCTACGAGGAGTCCATCCGCGAGGTCTGCGGGCTCGTCCACGACGCCGGCGGCCAGGTCTACGTCGACGGCGCGAACCTCAACGCCCTCGTCGGCCTCGCCCGGCCCGGCAAGTTCGGGGCCGACGTCTCCCACCTGAACCTGCACAAGACGTTCTGCATCCCCCACGGCGGCGGCGGCCCCGGCGTCGGACCCGTCGCGGTCCGCTCCCACCTCGCCCCGTTCCTGCCCTCCACCGCCCCCGACGGCGACGGGGTCGGGATGGTCTCCGCCGCCCCGTACGGTTCCGCCGGGATCCTGCCCATCCCGTGGGCCTACCTGCGGCTGATGGGCCCCGACGGGCTGCGCGCCGCGACCGTCCAGGCCGTGCTCTCCGCCAACTACGTCGCCACCCGGCTGCAGGAGGCGTTCCCCGTCCTCTACCGCGGCCCCGGCGGGCTCGTCGCCCACGAGTGCATCCTCGACCTGCGCCCGATGACCAAGGCCACAGGCGTGACCGTCGACGACGTCGCCAAGCGCCTCATCGACCACGGGTTCCACGCCCCGACGATGTCGTTCCCCGTCGTCGGGACCCTCATGGTGGAACCCACCGAGAGCGAGGACCTCGCCGAACTCGACCGGTTCTGCGACGCGATGCTCGCCATCGCCGCCGAGGTCCAGGACATCGCCGACGGGCGCTGGGCCGTCGAGGAGTCTCCGCTGCGTCACGCCCCGCACACCGCGGTGTCCCTCGTCGGGGAGTGGAACCACCCCTACTCCCGCGAGGAAGCGGTGTACCCGAACGGGATGAACCCCCGCTCGAAGTACTGGCCCCCCGTCCGCCGCATCGACGGAGCCGCCGGCGACCGGAACCTCGTCTGCTCCTGCCCGCCGCTGTCGGAGTACTGAGTTCGTTCTCAGGCCCGCGTGGCCGGGGCGGGCGGACCGGGTGGGGTAGGCGCGCCGGATACTCCGTTCGCGCTGGTGGGTGCACCATCTCGCGCGGGTGCACCGGCGCTCACTTCGGACATCCGGCGCGCCTACCCCACCCGGACCGCCCTCCGTGCACCGCGTGCGTCGTCTCGAGATCGGTAGGTGACGCGGTGGGCTGGTTGCCGACGTTGCTGGTCGAGCACTCCGCGCTGGTGCCGCTCGGGGTGCTGGTCGTCGTGGTGGGGTCCGTCGCGTCGGGGTGGGTGGGCCGGAGGAGCCCACGCGTGCTGACCTGGCTCGTCGTCCTCGCCCTGGTGGGGGTCCTCGGTGTGACCCTGGCCCCGGACGACCGGGGGCGGGTGCACGAGGTCACGTGCGAGGTGGGGATCGACTTCCCGTCGTGGGGGAGCAGCGAACTGCTCGCCAACGTCGCCCTGTTCGTGCCGGTGACGGTGTTCGCCGTGGTGCGGTTCCGCCGCCCGGTCCTCGTCGGCCTCGGCGGGATCGTGCTGTCCGCGGCGATCGAGGGCACCCAGGCGCTCGCCGTCGTCCTCGGCCGCTCCTGCACCACCAGTGACTGGGCCACGAACACCGCCGGCACGGTGCTGGGCGTCGGAGTCGGGGCAGCCCTCCTCGTCCTGGACCGCACCCGCGCGGGTCGTGCAGGGGCCGCGACGAGGTGACGCCGAAGGGTCGGGCGGGGAGGGTCTCGGCGGATGTCCGAAGTGAGCGTCGGCCCACCCAGCCCGACTCGGTGCGGTACCCCGCGCGAACGGAGTATCCGACGAGACCCTTCGCGTTCGACCCGGACACGAACCCCGCCGACGTCCCAGCCCAGCACCACCCCGGGTTGGTAGGGTCCCCGGCGAGGGGGTGATCACGATGGAGTTCCTGGACGCGTTGCTGGACCGCAGCTGGTTGCTGTGGGTCGCGGCGGCCCTGGTCCTGGGGATCCTCGAGATCACCGCCATCGACCTGGTCTTCGCGATGCTCGCGGGCGGGGCGGTGGCGGGGGCGATCGCCGACGCGGTGGGGCTGTCGTTCGTCCCGCAGGTCCTCATCGCGGCCGTCGTGGCCGGGTTGCTGCTGGCCACCATCCGGCCCGTCCTGTTGCGCCGCCTTCGGATGCCGCCCACCGGGACGACCGGCTCGGCCGCCCTCGTCGGGCGCTCGGCGGTCGTCCTCGAACCGGTCACCCTCCGCGGGGGCCTGGTGAAACTCGTCGGGGAGACGTGGTCGGCGCGCTCGACCGGTCCGACGTTCGCCGCGGGTGACGACGTCGTCGTCACCGCGATCGACGGGGCCACCGCGGTCGTGGGGCCGATCGCACCACTCAGTACCACCGAGGAGAACTGATGGACAACGTCGTCACCCTTGTCGTGCTCGCGCTCGTCGTCGTGTTCGTGGTGACGGTGATCGCCCGCACGATCCGGATCGTCCCGCAGGCCACGGCCGTCATCGTGGAACGGCTCGGCCGGTACTCGCGGACGCTGGAAGCGGGGCTGAACATCCTGGTCCCCTTCATCGACAAGGTGCGGGCCAACGTCGACCTGCGTGAGCAGGTCGTCTCGTTCCCGCCGCAGCCGGTCATCACCTCCGACAACCTCGTCGTGAGCATCGACACCGTCATCTACTACCAGCCGACCGACCCGAAGTCCGCGACGTACGAGATCGCGAACTACATCCAGGGCATCGAGCAGCTCACCGTCACCACGCTGCGCAACGTCATCGGTTCCCTCGACCTCGAGCAGACCCTGACGAGCCGCGACCAGATCAACGGTCAGCTGCGCGGGGTCCTCGACGAGGCGACGGGCCGGTGGGGGATCCGCGTGAACCGCGTGGAGCTCAAGGCGATCGACCCGCCCGCCAGCGTGCAGGACTCGATGGAGAAGCAGATGCGCGCCGAACGGGACAAGCGTGCCGCGATCCTCACGGCCGAGGGTTTCAAGCAGTCGCAGATCCTGACGGCCGAGGGTGAGAAGCAGTCCTCGATCCTGCGGGCCGAGGGTTCCGCCCAGGCCGCGATCCTCGAGTCGCAGGGGCAGGCGAAGGCGATCACCCAGGTGTTCGACGCCATCCACCGCGGCGACCCGGATCCGAAGCTGTTGGCCTACCAGTACCTGCAGATGCTCCCGAAGATCGCCGACGGCAGCTCGAACAAGCTGTGGATCGTGCCGAGCGAGCTGAACGACGCCCTCAAGGGTTTCGGGAACATGTTCAACGCCCACGGCGGTGACTCCTCGGGTTCCGACGGGTCCACCGGGTCCCGGGCGCCCCGCCCCGCCGCCCCGGAGCCGACGACGGGTTTCGACGAGGTCGTCCTCGAGGACCCCGCGCAGGCGTTGAAGCGGGCCCGCGAGGAGGCTGCGGGTGCGGCCCGCGACGCCGAGGGGGTCACCCGGGAGACGCACCTCCCCGGGGACTGACGGGTCCCGCCCCGCTTCGGCGTGCCGAGCGGGCGTCGCTCTCCCAGAGTGGACGCGTGGACGTCGCCGCGCAGGAACTGCCCGACCGCTCGCCGGACACCCGGCGGTGGTTGTTCGCCGACCAGCTCGGCCCGCACTTCCTCGACGCCCCGGGGCAACCGGTGCTGCTCGTCGAGTCCACCGAGGTGTTCCGGCGTGCCCGCTACCACCGGCGCAAAGCGCACCTGATCCTCTCCGCGTTGCGGCACCGCGCCGCGGAACTCGGCGACCAGGCGGTGTTCGTCCGGTCGGGGACCTACCGCGACGGGCTCGCGGCGTCGGGGGAGCCGGTGAGCGTCTGCGACCCCACGTCCTACCGTTCCCGCCGCTTCGTCCGGCGGGTGCCCGACCTCGAGGTGCTCGCCTCGCGGGGTTTCGTGGTCTCCGAGCGGCAGTTCGCCGGGTGGGCCGACCGGCGGGGCGGGAAGCGACTCCTCATGGAGGACTTCTACCGCGACGTCCGTCGCCAGCACGGGTTGTTGATGGACGGTGCCGAACCGGTCGGCGGTTCGTGGAACTACGACCACGACAACCGCGAGGCGCCGCCGAAGCAGGCGACGCTCGACGTCCGCGAACCCTGGTGGCCCACGGAGGACGCGATCGACGACGAGGTGCGCGCCGACCTCGACCGGATGGTGCGCGACGAGGGCGTCGAGTTCAGCGGCAACGACGGGCCGCGTCGGTTCGCGGTGACCCGCCGGGAGGCGCTGAGCGCGCTCCGCCGGTTCCTGTCCGAGCGGTTGGAGCAGTTCGGCGTCTACGAGGACGCCATGCTCACGGCCGATCCGTGGATGGCGCACTCGATGCTCTCCGTCCCGCTGAACCTCGGCCTGCTCGACCCGGTCGAGGTGGCCCGCCGGGCGGAGGAGCACGGCCGTGAGCACCGGGTCCGGCTGGCCTCGGTCGAGGGTTTCGTGCGTCAGGTCGTGGGCTGGCGCTCCTACACCTGGCACCTGTACTGGCACCTGGGGGAGGACTACAAGGGCCGCAACGCGATGGGGGCGACGTCGCCGCTCCCGGACTGGTTCGCCGACCTCGACGCCGACGCGGTGGAGGCGAACTGCCTGCACCACGTCCTGGCCGGCGTCCGCGACGAGGGCTGGGCCCACCACATCCCGCGGCTCATGGTGCTGGGCAACTGGGGTCTGCAGCGCGGCTACCGGCCGGCGGAACTCGCCGACTGGTTCTGGCGCAACTTCGTCGACGGCTACGACTGGGTCATGACGACGAACGTCGTCGGGATGTCCCAGCACGCCGACCACGGTGTCCTCGCCACCAAGCCGTACGCCTCGGGCGGCGCGTACATCGACCGGATGAGCGACTTCTGCGGGGGTTGTCGCTACGATCCCAAGGTCCGGGTGGGCGAGGACGCCTGCCCGTTCACCGCGGGGTACTGGAACTTCCTGGCCGGCCACCGGGAGGAACTGGGAGGCAACCGGCGCATGTCCCGGGCCCTGGGGGGCCTGGACCGGTTGCGGGACCTCGACGGTGTGCTCCACCAGGAGGCCGAGAGAGGTAGTGGTCCACCGTGACCGACGTCCAGCGAGCGACGGAACTGCTGGGGAAGTCCTCCTACGTGCTCCTCACCACGTCCCGTCGTGACGGGCGCCTCGTGCCGACGCCGGTGTGGGCGGCGCCGTACGGCGACGGTCGCCTCGTCCTGGTCACCCAGGACACCACGGGGAAGGTCAAACGCCTGCGCCGGGAACCTCGGGTGCTCCTCGCTCCCTGCAGCAACCGCGGGAAACCCTACGGCCGCCCGGTGCGCGGCACGGCGGAGCTGCTCGGGCCGGGGGAACTGCCCGAGGTGGAGAGGGTCCTCGCGGCCAAGTACGGCCTCCAGTTCCAGCTGTTCGCCCGGGTCGAAGGGTTCATGCAGCGCCGCGGACGCATGCAGGGCGATCGGGTCGGGGTCGTCCTCACCGTCACCGACTGACCCTCGGCGCCGCGCTGGGTCCTTCCCCGACCACCGATCAGGCGCGGAGGTCGAGCTCGAAGCAGACGTCGTCACCGAGGAGGTGACGACGGGCGGGTGGACGCAGGCAGTCGGTGAGGGGTTCGACGTCGGGCAACGAGATCCCCCGCCGACCGCCGCGGCCGACGACGAGCGGGGCGACGGTGAGGTAGAGCCGGTCGACCAACCCGGCCGCGACCCAGTCGCTGACCGTGGCTCCGCCGCCCTCGACGAGGATCCGGCGCAACCCCTGCTCCCGCAGGGTCTTCAGGACGGTCCGGGGCGAACGGGCCTGCTCGCCGACCAGGTGGACCGTGGCGGGGTCCCGCAGGACCCCGCGGTCGAGCAGGGTTCCCCGCGGGTCGAGGACGACCCGCACCGGGTTCGGCCCCTCGACGGCCCGCACGGTCAGCTGCGGGTCGTCGGTGTGGACGGTGCCGGGCCCGACGACGACGGCGTCGACCAGTGCGCGCAACCGGTGCAGGTGCTCGCGGTCGGCTTCGCCCGTGACGAAGTGCGAGTCGCCCGAGGCCGTCGCGATGCAGCCGTCGAGGCTCTGCCCGAGCTGGGCGACGACCCCGGTGCGCCCCGCGAGCAGCAGCGGCGCGTAGCGGTCGACGAGGTCGCCGCCGGAGCGTTCCTGCAGCCCCGCCCCGACGAGGACCTGGTCGTCCTCGCGCGCCAGGCGCAGCAGGGTGTCCCAGTCGCCGAGGCGGACTGGTGCGTCGATGCTCACCGGGTCAGCTCACACCGGGGAGGCGGTGGCCCATCCGGTCGCGCTTGGTCCGCAGGTACCGGACGTTGTCGAGGGTCTGGGCGACGGGCAGGTCCCGACGGCGCAGGACCGGCACGCCGTGGGTCTCCAGCGCCTCGACCTTCACCGGGTTGTGGGTCATCAGCTCCACGTCGCGGACGCCGAGGTCGCGCAGGACGGCGACGGCCCCGGCGTAGTCGCGGGAGTCGACGGGCAGACCGAGGTCGAGGTTGGCCTCGACCGTGTCGCGACCCTGCTCCTGCAACGCGTAGGCCGCGATCTTCTCGGCCAGCCCGATGCCGCGCCCCTCCTGACCACGCAGGTAGAGCACGACCCCGCGGCCCTCCGCGGTGACGGCCTCCAGCGCGGCGTGCAGCTGCGGACCGCAGTCGCAGCGCAGTGAACCGAGGACGTCGCCCGTCAGGCACTCCGAGTGCATCCGGACGAGGACGTCGTGCCCGTCCCCGATCTCGCCGGCGACGAGCGCGAGGTGCTCGATCCCGTCGGCCTGGCGGTAGGCGACGGCCCGGAAGGTGCCGAAGGTCGTGGGCAGTCGTGCTTCGGAGATCCGCGTCACCGGTAGGGCACGGTTGTCCTCCGCCAGCAGCTCGTGGCTCGACTCCTGGGTGTACGTCACGTCCTCGTCCCTCTCCTCAGGTGACGGTGGCGACGCGCACCTGGCGCTTCACCCGCGCCAGCATCCCCGTCATCCCCCTCATGCGCAGCGGACTGACGGCTCGGTCGAGCCCCAACCGGGAACACACGTCACCCGGCAGGTCGAGCACCACCGCCGCGGGCAGGCCGTCCAGACCCTCCTGCAGCACCCCCGCGAAACCGCGCGTGGTCGGCGCCTCGGGTGGCGCCGAGACGTGCAGGTGCACGGCGTCGGCGTCGTCGACCTCGACGTTGATGAAGACGGGGGACTGGCACTCGTCCACCCGCTCCATCTTGTCGAGGTGCCCCTCGAACTGCGGGGGCAGCGGCTTCAGGCCCTGGCTGAACTCGAGCAGCAGTTGCAGCCGCTCGCGCTCGGGCAGGGCCTGGAAGTCCTCGACGATCTCGGCCATCGGGGCCGGCAGCCCTGCGGTCGGGTCGTCGCTGAGGTCATCCCTGAGGTCGGCGCCCGACGCGTCGGCGGTCACTGGGCCGAACCCTTGTCGGACCCCTTGGCGATCGGGACGCGCACGGCGTTGCCCCACTCCGTCCAGGACCCGTCGTAGTTGCGGACCTGACCGAAACCGAGCAGCTGGGAGAGCACGAACCAGGTGTGGCTCGAGCGTTCCCCGATGCGGCAGTAGGCGATCACGTCGTCCTCGGGGGAGAGGCCCTTCTCGTCCTGGTAGATCGCGGCGAGTTCCTCGCGGGAGCGGAAGGTGCCGTCCTCGGCTGCGGCGCGAGCCCACGGGACGCTGTCGGCACCGGGGATGTGGCCGCCGCGGACGGTGCCCTCCTCGGGGTAGTCCGGCATGTGCGTGCGTTCGCCCGTGTACTCCTGCGGGGACCGCACGTCGACCAGCTTGCCGCCGCTGCCGGTGCGGATGTGCGCGAGCACGTCCTCCTTGAAGGCGCGGATCGAGGTGTCCTCGCGTTCGACGACGGGGTAGTCCGCCGCGGGACGCGCGGGGGCCTCGGTCGTCATCTCCCGGCCCTCGGCGACCCACTTCGCGCGGCCGCCGTCGAGCAGGCGGACGTCGGGGTGACCGAAGAGGGTGAAGACCCACAGCGCGTACGCGGCCCACCAGTTGTTCTTGTCGCCGTAGATCACGACGGTGTCCTCACGGCGGACGCCCTTGGCCGACATCAGCGCGGCGAAGCCGGCGCCGTCGACGTAGTCGCGGGTCACGGAGTCGTTGAGCTCGGTGTGCCAGTCGACCTTCACCGATCCGGGCACGTGCCCGGTGTCCCAGAGCAGGACGTCCTCGTCGCTCTCGACGACGACGAGGCCCGGCTCACCGAGGTGCTGCGCCAGCCAACCCGTCGTCACGAGCTTCTCGGGGTGGGCGTAGGCGGCGAGCTTCTCGTCGGTGTCCAGGGGCAGCGTGCTCACGGTGGTTCCTCCAGCGGTCGTCGTCCTTGCAGCAACGTCCCGGCGCGGTCCGTCGTTCCCAGCCGTGGTCGTTCCCGCTGGCCGCGATCCTGCCAGACCCCACCGCCGCCCCCACCGACCGCTCACTACTGTGGAGCACTGTGACCGGCTCTCAGATGCGTCTGGACTCCCTGGCAGACCGCAACCCGCGGGTACCCCCGCAGCAGCTGGTCGCGGAGCTGGTGCCGCCGCCGCGCTTCGCCGACGTCCGCTTCGCCAGCTACGTCCCCGCCCCCGAGCACCCCAGCCAGGCCGAGGCCGTCGCGGGGATGAGTGCGTTCGGGGAGCGCGTCCTCGCGGGCGGAGCGCCGGCGAAGGGCCTGGCGGGCCTCTTCAAGCGCAAGGCCGCGCCGAGCGGTGCGCCGGGGATGTACCTCGACGGTGGCTTCGGGGTCGGCAAGACCCACCTGCTGTCCTCGCTGTACCACCAGGTCGTCACCGAGGGTGGCCGCACCGCCGCCTACGGCACCTTCGTCGAGTACACCAACCTCGTCGGTGCGTTGGGCTTCCTGCCCGCCGTCGAGGCGCTCGCGCCGAACGCCCTGGTCTGCATCGACGAGTTCGAGCTCGACGACCCGGGTGACACCGTCCTGATGTCGCGGTTGATGCGCGAACTCGTCGACCGCGGGGTGAAGCTGGCGGCGACGTCGAACACGCTGCCGGGGGCCCTGGGCGAGGGGCGCTTCGCCGCGCAGGACTTCCAGCGCGAGATCCAGGCCCTGGCCGGGCAGTTCGACGTGCAGCGCGTCGACGGCGAGGACTACCGCCACCGCGGCTTGCAGCCCGCGCCCGCGCCGCTGTCCGACGAGGACGTCGAACGCGCCGCCGCCGCCCGCCCGGGCGCGACGTTCGACGACTTCACGACCGTGCTGAACCACCTGGCCCAGGTCCACCCCAGCCGCTACGGCGCGATGGTCGGCCAGACCACGGCGGTCTGCCTCCGTGGGGTCAGCACCGTCACCGACCAGATGGTGGGTCTGCGCCTCGTCGTCCTCGCCGACCGGCTCTACGACCGGGACATCCCCGTCGTCGCGTCCGGAGTCCCCTTCGACGCCGTGTTCACCGACGAGCTGATCAACGGCGGGTACCGCAAGAAGTACCTGCGCGCGGTGTCGCGGTTGTCAGCCCTCGCGCGCGAGGGTGCGGCGCCGGCCTGAGCGTCGCCACCACACCAGCGCGACCGCCCACACGAGCAGGAACAGCCCGGCGACGGCGTACCCGACGTACTCCGTGTCGAGGCCGGAGATCCACGTCGCGGCGCCGCCGAGGCCGAGTTCGTCGTGCAGGACCGACACCAGCTGGAGGGTGCCGATGCCCAGCGCGACGACCACCGAGACCCCCGTCACCACGCCGTTGTAGGTCAAGCGCCGCAACGGGTTCGCCAGGGCCCAGTCGTAGGCGAGGTTCATGAAGGCGCCGTCGAGGGTGTCGAACAGGCTCATGCCCGCGGCGAACAGGACCGGGAGCACGAGGACCGCGTACCAGGGCAGGGTCACGGCCGCCGTCCCGGCGAGCACGAGCAGCGCGACCTCCGTCGCCGTGTCGAAACCCAGACCCATGAGCAACCCGGCGGGGTAGATCTGGCGGGGGGAGCGGATCCTCGCGGTGAAACCCCGCAGCAACCGGGCCACCGCACCGTCGAGGGCCAGTCGCTGGTGCAGAGCCGCGTCGTCGAGTTCCCCGCGACGGCGCATCCGGGCCGTGCGCAGGATCCCGACCAGTGCGGCGAGGTTCACCAGCCCGATGACCCAGAGGAAGATCCCCGCGGCGCTCGTGCCGAACACCCCGAGGGCGTCGTGCACCGGACTGCCCTCGGTGACGAGCCCGGAGGCGAACCTCGCGCCCGTGGCCACGACGACGGCCATCACGAACACGACGCTGGAGTGGCCCAGGGAGAACCAGAAACCCACCGACAGCGGACGCTGGCCGTCCCCCGTGAGCTTGCGCGTGGTTCCGTCGATGACGGCGATGTGGTCGGCGTCGAAGGCGTGCCGCACCCCGAACACGTAGGCCGTCAGTCCCAGCCCCCAGCCGAAGACCTGCTCGCCCACGGAGAACTCGTGCGGCACGACGAGGAGACCCAGGACACCCCACCCGAGCACGTGCAACCCCGCGACGACGGCCAGCAGACGCAGCAGGCGTCGGGTGTCGAGGCCGCTCCAGGAGCGGCCGGCGGCGCGGGACGGCTCGGACAGGACGGACACGCTCACTCCTCGCTTGTTGCAAGTCACTGGCAACAAGCGGGGAGCCTAACGCGTCAGTCCCACTCGGTGGGCAGCGACGGGTCCAGGTGGTGGGCCATCATCCGTTCCAGCTCCCAGCGGTTGATGCGCCGCTGCGACAGCTCCGGCAACTCGTCCAAGCCGAACCAGCCGACGTCCAGGGTCTCGAGCTCGCTCGCCGCGACGCGGTCCCCGGAGACGGTGCAGAGGAAGTACAGGTGGAAGACGCTCACCGGCATCGGCGGCTGCTTGCCGCGGGCGTCACGCTCCCAGACGCCCACGACCTTGACCACCTCGACGGGGTAGCCCGTCTCCTCCAGCACCTCGCGGACCGCCGCCTGGGCCGGGCGGTCACCCGGGTCCGCCCAGCCCCCCGGCATCGACCAGAGCCCGTCGCTGCGCTCGCGCAGCAGCAGGAACCGACCCTGGTCGTCGATCACCCCCGCCCGGACGTCGACCTTGGGTGTCGCGTACCCCGCGTCGGTGTCCAGGAGCGCCCGCAGGACCTCGCGGGGCGAGGTGGAGACCGCGGCCAGCAGATCCGCCGCGAGCTCGGTCAGCTCCCGGTAGCGGGCCGCGTCGTAGTCCTTGGCGGGGTCGCCGATCGCGAAGGTCAACCCGTCCTGAGCCAGGGCCGCGATGCGGACGGCGGCCGTGCGGACCAGGTCGGCGGGTTCGCTCACCCGATCACGCTACCCGCAGCACCACCACCGACTCCGCGGACGTGCGCACCCCTTCGCCGAGCAGCTCGGCGACCGGGCCGTCGCTGAACTGGGCGACGACCTCGAGGGGACTGCCCTCGATCTCGACGTCGGCGCCTTCCCCGAGGGTGACGACGACCCGGTACCGGCCCCGGTGCAGGACCAGGGCGTTGCCCGCGACGTCCACCCGGACCTCGCGCAGGTCCGCGGCCGCGAAGTCCGGCACGGCGCGACGCAGTCCGGTCAGCGTCCGGTACCAGGCCAGCATCCGCGCGTGCGGCTCGGCGTCGATCTCGTCCCAGCGCAGGACCGAGGCCTCCTTGGTGGCCGGGTCCTGCGGGTCGGGGACGTCCTCGGCGTCCCAGCCGTGCTGGCCGAACTCCGAGCGGCGCCCGGTGCTGACGGCCTTGCCGAGGTCGGGGTCGGGGAAGGAGGTGAAGAACTGCCACTTCGTCGAGGCGTTCCACTCCTCACCCATGAACACCATCGGCGTGAAGGGGCCCAACAGGTACAGCGCCGCCCCGGCCGCCTGCGCGGTGGGGGAGAGCAGGTGCCCGATCCGGTCGCCGACGGCGCGGTTGCCGACCTGGTCGTGGGTCTGCAGGTACCCCAGGAACGCCGTCCCCGGGACGTTCGCGCGGTCGACCTTCTTCCCCCACTGCTCCCCGCGGAAGGTGGAGAACCGCTCGGCGTGGAAGAACGCCTCCTCGAACGTCGTCTTCACGACCTCGGCGTCGCCGAAGTCGGCGTAGTAGCCCTGGCGTTCCCCGGTGAGCCAGGCGTGCAGGGCGTGGTGCACGTCGTCGTCCCACTGCGCGGTCATCCCCTGGCCACCCTGCGCCGTGGGGGAGACCATGAACGCGTCGTTGAGGTCGGACTCCGCCACCAGCGACAACGGTCGGCCGAGCTGGCGG
Source organism: Kineococcus sp. AC630 (assembly GCF_979255925.1). Classification (NCBI taxonomy): domain Bacteria; kingdom Bacillati; phylum Actinomycetota; class Actinomycetes; order Kineosporiales; family Kineosporiaceae; genus Kineococcus; species Kineococcus sp. AC630. The sequence goes on along the minus strand of NZ_CEEDMJ010000005.1, from coordinate 184,242 downwards.
GCGAGTTCCGCGACCTCGTCCGACAGCTGCGCCAGGACGTGGCGGGGGGAGTCGTCGACGAGGGCGTGCACGGCGTCCAGGCGCAGGGCGTCGACGTGGAAGTCGCGGAACCAGCGCAGCGCGTTGTCGACGATCCAGCGACGGACCTCGACCGACCCCTCGTCGTCGAGGTTCACGGCCGCGCCCCATGGGGTGTCGTGCTTCTCGGTGAAGTAGGGCCCGAACTCCGCCAGGTAGTTCCCGCTGGGCCCGAGGTGGTTGTAGACGCAGTCGAGCGCGACGGCCAGACCCTTCGCGTGGCAGGCGTCGACGAACGCGGCGAAACCCTCCGGACCGCCGTACTCGTGCTGCACCGCGTAGGGGGCGACGCCGTCGTACCCCCAGTTCCACGGCCCGTCCCACGCCGACACCGGCAGGACCTCCACGACGTCCACGCCGAGGTCGACGAGGTGGTCCAGCTTCTGCGCCGCCGCCGCGAACGTCCCCTCGGGGGTGAAGGTCCCGATGTGCAGTTCGTAGAACACCGCTCCGCGGGCGTCCCGGCCGGCCCAGTTCTGGTCCGTCCAGGTGAAGAGCGACGGGTCCACCACGGCGCTCGCGGCGTTCACCCCGTCCGGCAGCCAGCCGCTGCGCGGGTCGGGGCGCGGGTCACCCCCGTCGAGGGAGAACGCGTAGCGGGTGCCGTCCGCGCCCTCGGCCTCGACGCTCCACCACCCCGGACGGGGGGAGTCGCTGCGCCACATCGGCACCCGTCCCGCGTCGAGGACGAGCTCCACCTCTTGCGCCGCCGGCGCCCACAGTTCGAACCGCATGGTGCACAGCTTGTCGGAGCCCGCGCCCCCTTGCGACTTCTGGGGGACTTCCCACCCTTCTCACGCGGCGGAAGGGTGGAAAGTCCCCCAGAAGTTGCTAGGCGCGGACGAGCAGCGCCACCGGGAGGTCGGTGAGGACGTCGGCGATGCGGGCGGCCCCACCGGGGACCTCGGCGCCGGTGAAGACGTTGCGCCACAGGCCCTCGGGGAGGGTCAGGGTGTGCTCGCCCCAACCGCCGAGACGTTCCAGCGACACCGGGAGGCGGGTCGCCACCGCCACCACGGCCGGGTTCTCCGCCGGGCCGCGGGAGAACGCGACGGCGTTGCCGTTGGTCGTGGGGACCGGGGAGTAGGCGCCCATGAAGACCTCGGGGTGGTCCCGGCGCACCCGCAGGGTCCGCGAGACCACGAGGAGCTTCTCGTCGTCCAAGTCGGTCGGCTCCGAGCCCGCGTCCAGCGCCGTCAGGCGGCGGGCGCGGTCGGCGAAGTCGACCGGGCGGCGGTTGTCGGGGTCGACCAGGGACAGGTCGACGAGTTCGGTGCCCTGGTAGACGTCGGGGACACCCGGCATCGTCAGCTGCACGAACTTCTGCCCCAGCAACGCGACCCGCGCCGCGGGGCCCGTGAGCTCGACGAACTCGGCGACGGCGGCCAGAACCTCGGCGTCACCGAGGACCCCCGTCGCGAACCGTTCCACCGCAGCCTCGTAGGCCTCGTCCGGGGCGGTCCACGTGGTGTGGTCCTTGGCCTCGCGGGTCGCCTTCTGGAGGTAGCCGAGGAGGCGTTCCGCCGCGATCGGACCCGAACTGCCCCAGGTGCCGACGAGCGTCTGCCAGATCAGCAGTTCCGTCCGGGCGTCCAGTTCCGCGGCCCGGTGCGTCGTGGCCAGCTCCCGCCACGTGGTGACGGCGGCCGCCCACTCGGTGGTGAACTCCGACAACGTCGACAGGCGGGCGCGGACGTCCTCGCTGCGCTTGGTGTCGTGGGTGGAGAGCGTCGTCATCGTGGCCGGCCAGTCGCGCGCCAGCGCCGAGGCGAAGGAGTGGAACTCCTCCGGGGAGGTCCCGAACCTCGTGGGTTCGCCGCCGACCTCGTTGAGCGAGCTCAGCCGGAACCACCGGTAGAACGCGGTGTCCTCGATGCCCTTGGCCATCACCGGGCCGCACGTCTGCTGGAACCGGACGATGAACTCCGCCGCGCGCGCGTCGTCGGTCGCGACCCGGCCCAGCGCCAGGTCCACGACGACCGCGAGGGTGTCGTGGCGCTCGGCGGGCAGGCGGGCTCCGGCGACCTCGGCGGCGTGCTCCAAGACCTCGACGGCCACCTCCGGTGCCGCCTCGCCCGGGACCACGTAGGCGCGGTACTGCTCGATGGAGACGAGCAGCTCGAGCACGCTCTCGTGCAACCCGCGACGGGTGTGGTCGCGCAGGTCGACGTGGTCGTGGCAGATGCCGGCGAGGAGCTCCACCAGGCGGTGGACCTCGGCGTAGAGGCCGAACTCCGCGACCTCGCGCTTCGCCTCGTCGACGATGGTGGAGAACGGCCGGTTCTCACCGGTCACCGCGGCGTACTGCGCGGACAGCGGTTCGGCCCCGGCGGAGTCCAGGAAGAGCCCGCCGATGCGCTGCAACGCGTCGTAGCCGGTGGTCCCGGCGCACGCCCAGTCCTCGGGCAGGGTCTCGTCGCCCTCGAGGATCTTCTCGACGACGACCCAGGCGCTCGAGTCCCCCTCGCGGGTGACCTCGGCCAGGCGGCGCAGGTAGCCGCGGGGGTCCGCGAGACCGTCCGGGTGGTCGATCCGCAACCCCTGCAGGTCACCCGCGCGCAGCAGCTCCAGCAGCAGGGCGTGCGAGGCGTCGAAGACGGCCGGGTCCTCGACCCGGATCGCGGCGAGGGTGTCGACGTCGAAGAAGCGGCGGTAGTTCAGCTCCTCGTCGGCCACCCGCCAGTGCGCCAGCCGGTACCACTGGCGGTCCACCAGCTCGGCCAGCGGCAGGTTCTCGGTGCCGGGACGCACCGGGAACACGTGGTCGTAGTAGCGCAGGACGAGCTCGTCGCCGGAGTCGTCCAGGGCCAGCTCGCCCGCGGCGAGGACCTGCCCGATCCGCTGACCGAGGACGGCCATGAGGATCGCCCGGTCCGGCACCGACCAGTCGACGTCGAACCAGGAGGCGAAGGGCGAGTCCGGACCCTCCTTGAGCACCGACCACAGCTGCGCGTTGTCGGAGGCGGGAGTGGGCACGGCCATGTGGTTGGGGACGACGTCGGCCACCGCGGCGAGACCGGCGGAACGCAGCGCGGCCACCAGCCGGTCGAAGCCCTCCCGACCCCCGGCCTCGGGGTTCAGGTGGGAGTGGTCGACGACGTCGTAGCCGTGCTCGGAGCCCTTCGCGGGCGCCAGCACCGGCGAGAGGTAGGCGTGCGAGACGCCGAGGGTCGCCAGGTACTCCGCCTGCGCGGCGGCGTCGTCGAAGGTGAAGGCCGGCTGCACCTGCAGCCGGTAGGTGCTCCCGGGCACCACGGTCGGACGGTAGGTCACTTCTCTCCCAGTGGTCCACGAGCGAGCACGAGCACCGAGCGGGCCGCCACCGGCAGCTTCGCGCCCGGGGAGAACGCCGATTCCTCGGTGAAGATCGAGACGATGCCGACCTGGTCGTCGGCGGTGTCGAGGCGGGGGGCCCAGTCGTCGCCGTAGACCTTCTCGGGCAACGTGAACTCCACCGCCTCGTGCCACGGGTTCCACAGCACCAGGAACGAGTCGCCGACGATGCGCTCCCCGCGCTTGTCCGGTTCGGGGATCGCCTCCCCGTTGAGGAACACCATGACGGTGTGGTTGGACCGGTCGGCCCAGTCCGCGGCGGTCATCTCGGTGCCGTCGTTGGTGAACCACTCGATGTCGCCGACCTCGCTCTCCCCGCCGTGCGAGGCGTCACCGGCGAAGAAGCGCCGGCGCTGGAAGACGGGCTCGGTGCGGCGCAGGGCGACGATGCGCTGGGTGAAGGCCAGCAGCTCCTTCTGGGGGTCGTCGAGGTCCCAGTCGACCCAGGACAACTCGTTGTCCTGGCAGTAGACGTTGTTGTTGCCCCGCTGGGTGCGGCCGAGCTCGTCGCCGTGCAGGAGCATCGGCACGCCCTGGGAGAGCAACAGCGTCGTCAGCAGGTTCCGGTGCTGGCGGGCCCGCAGGGCGATGATCTCGGGGTCCTTCGTCTCGCCCTCGACCCCGCAGTTCCAGGAGCGGTTGTGGCTCTCGCCGTCGTTGCCGCCCTCGCCGTTGGCGGCGTTGTGCTTGTCGTTGTAGGACACCAGGTCCCGCATCGTGAAGCCGTCGTGGGCGGTGACGAAGTTGATGCTCGCGATGGGCTTGCGCCCGGAGTGCTCGTAGAGGTCGGAGGAACCGCTGATGCGGCTGGCGAAGTCGCCCAGCGACTCGGGCTCCCCGCGCCAGAAGTCGCGCACGGAGTCGCGGTACTTGCCGTTCCACTCCGTCCACAGCGGGGGGAAGCCGCCGACCTGGTAGCCCCCCTCGCCGATGTCCCAGGGCTCGGCGATGAGCTTGACCTGGGAGACGATCGGGTCCTGCTGCACGAGGTCGAAGAAGGCGCTGAGCCGGTCGACCTCGTGGAACTGGCGGGCCAGCGTCGCGGCGAGGTCGAAGCGGAAACCGTCGACGTGCATGTCCGTCACCCAGTAGCGCAGCGAGTCCATGATGAGCTGCAGGACGTGCGGGTGGCGCATCAGCAGGCTGTTGCCGGTGCCGGTGGTGTCGAAGTAGTGCTTCTGGTCGCCGTCGACGAGGCGGTAGTAGGCCTGGTTGTCGATGCCGCGCATGCACAGCGTCGGGCCCATGTGGTTGCCCTCGGCGGTGTGGTTGTAGACCACGTCGAGGATGACCTCGATGTTCGCCTGGTGCAGCGCGAGCACCATCGACTTGAACTCCTGCACCTGCTGACCGCGCTGGCCGTTGGAGGAGTAGGCGTTGTGCGGGGCGAAGAACCCGATGGTGTTGTAGCCCCAGTAGTTCGAGAGGCCCTTGTCGACGAGGTGGGTGTCCTGCACGAACTGGTGCACCGGCATGAGCTCGACGGCCGTCACCCCGAGGGAGGTGAGGTGCTCGATGATCGCCGGGTGCGCCATCGCGGCGTAGGTGCCGCGGATGTCCTCGGGCACGTCGGGGTGCTGCATCGTCAGACCCTTGACGTGGGCCTCGTAGATCACCGACTCGTGGTACTCGTGGCCGGGGCGGTGGTCGTTGCCCCAGTCGAAGAAGGGGTTCACGACGACCGAGAGCATCGTGTGGCCGAGGCTGTCCTCGACGTTCACCTCGTCCGGGCGGTCGAAGTAGTAGGAGAACAGCGACTCGTCGCCGTCCACCTGGCCCTCGATGGCCTTCGCGTAGGGGTCGAGCAGCAGCTTCTCCGGCTGGCAGCGCGATCCGCTCTCGGGGTGGAACGGGCCGTGCACGCGGAAGCCGTAGCGCTGACCGGGCATCACCGAGGGCAGGTACGCGTGCCAGACGAACCCGTCGACCTCGGGCACGTCGAACCGCTGCTCGGTGCCGTCGTCGGCGATGAGGCACAGCTCGACCCGTTCGGCCACCTCCGAGAAGAGGGCGAAGTTCGTCCCGGCGCCGTCGTACGTGGCGCCGAGGGGATAGGGCCGTCCGGGCCAGATCTGCATCGCGGGGTTCCCTCCGGAAGGGATTCGAAGTGGGCGTGACCGGCCCATCATGGCGGGTCGGGGACCGTGCCACCTCCCGGGGCGCCTCCCGCGGCCGGGCTCCGGGCCCGGTTACGGTGTCCGGACGCCTGCGGACCCGCCGTGTCCGGCGAGCGAGGCGGACCACCGTCTGGACCACCTGCGGGACCCCGAGGAGACGATGCACCAGCAGCCTGTCCTGACCCTGTCGTGGCCGGGGAGGGTGTGGCGCGACGCCCGGGCCCTGGCCACCGCGACCGTCGGGGCCTGCATGCGCTTCCGGGTCACGGGTCTGGCGGCGGAGGGCGGGTTCTTCGCCCTGCTCTCGTTGCCGCCGCTGGTCTTCGGCGTCGTCGCCAGCCTGGGCTACCTCGGGCGCTGGCTGGGAGCCGACGACGTCGCCGCCGTGCGCGAGCAGCTCGCCCGGATCACCGAGGCCGTCTTCACGTCCCAGGCCATCGCCGACGTGATCCTGCCGACCTTCGACTCCGTCACCACGCAGGGCCGGGCCGACCTCACGGTGCTCGCGTTCCTGGTCAGCGTGTGGTCGGGCTCGCGCGCCCTCAACGTCTACGTCGACACCATCGCGATCATGTACGGGCTCGGCGGGCACCGCGGCATCGTCCGGACCCGGATCCTGTCGCTGTCCACCTACCTGGTGGCGCTGCTCGTGGGGGTCGTCGTCGTGCCGCTGGTGCTCGTGGGCCCGCGCCTGCTGCAGGAGTGGCTGCCCGCGAACGTGCGGGTGCTGTCGCACCTCTACTGGCCGGTCGTCCTGGTGCTCTCGGTCTTCTGCCTCACGACGCTCTACCACCTCTCGACGCCCGTGCGGTCCCGCTGGTGGCGCGACCTGCCCGGGGCGCTGCTGGCGCTGCTGGGGTGGTTCCTCGTCTCGTGGGTGCTGCGCCGCTCGCTGGCGCTCTCGATCGCCGGCCCCTCGACCTCGATCTACGGGCCGCTCGCAGCACCCGTCGTGGTGCTGATCTGGTTCTACTTCCTGGCCATCTCGGTGCTCATCGGCGCGGCCCTGAACTCGGCCGTGGACCGGGTGTGGCCGGACCCGACGAAGACCGCGGCCCGCGAGGCCGCCCGGCGCCAGGCGGCCGAGCGGCGTCGCTGGGTCCCCTGATCCCCCGCAGGGGTCAGCGCACGACCCGCACCCGGGCGTAGCGGTAGCCGACCATGCGCTGGAAGTGGCGCAGGCCGTTGGACAGCTGCGGCGGCGGGGTCGAGTCCACGAGGTGGCGCACCCCGCGCTCGGCCAGGGCCGAGACCAGGGCCGGCATCAGCAGGTAGCGGGCGTCGCTGTGGGCGGGGGAGGCGCCCAGGGTGCGGAAGTAGCGCAACAGGGCCCACTCGCCGTCGACCGGGGTCACCGACAGCATGATCGCCTCACCGTCGGCGTCGGTCGCCACCAGCCAGAGGTCGTGCAGCAGCAGGTCGGAGTTGTCGGGGGTGTCCACCCGGTACTGGGTGTCGGCGTGCGCCTGCTCGGCCGCGTTGGCGCGCTCCAGCAGGGCCGCGCGCTCCGCCGGGTCCTCGACGAAGCGGAACGCCACGCCCTTCTTCTGCGCCGCCCGCACCTTGCGGCGCAGCGTCTGACGGGCCGCGCCCAGCACGTAGTCACCACCGTCGGCGGGCACGTCGAGGACGGCGACCCCGGTCGAGGCGACCGTCAGTCCACCGAGGTGGCGGGCCAGCAGCGTGGAGCGGAGGATCTCGCCGGCCGGTCCGTCCCCCAGCGCCGCGGGGGCGACGGGCAGGCGCAGGACGGCTCCGACGGCGCCGAGGGTGGCCGAGGGGTGGTGCAGGGCGTAGCGGAGCGCGTGCCGCCCGCCCTCGGTGGCGCCGCTCTCGCGGTCGTCGACGTAGGCGGTGAGGAACGCGGCGAGGGAGGCTTCGGTGGTGCGTTCGCGCAGTTCGCGGGGAACCTCGGTGCGGACCGTGCGGCCCGCCTCGAGCGCCCTGGTGGCGGCGCCGGCGAGACGGGCTCGCAGGGCGGTGGGGGTGTCGGGGGCGGTGCGCGTCGTTGCGCTGGTGGAGAGGAAACGGACCAGGTCGAGCGCGCGCACGGTGAGGAGCTCCTAGGGCTTCGAGGGATGCGGTGGTTTCGATGGGTCGGTCGGGCGGGACGTGCGGTGGGTCAGGTGGTGCTGCCGAGGGACGGACCCCGGTGCGTCCTCAGCAACGTGTCCCCGGTGGCGACGGGCAGCGGCGCGAACGCGGGCAGCGGTGCTCCGCTGATCCGGGACAGCAGCGCGAGGTGCTCGCGGGCGAGGCGACGCGGTTCGAACCGCCGGGCGAAGGCCGGTCCGGCCGCGGCGGCGTGCCGCAACCGCCGCTGGTCGCCCAGGTGGGCGGCGATCGCCTCGGTGAGGGCCTCGACGGACTCCGGCGCGACGAGGTCCCCGTAGCGACCGTCGTCCAGCAGCAGTCGCGAGCCCTCGCAGCAGTCGGTGGCGACGACGGGGACGGCCAGGGCCAGGGACTCCAGCAGCGTCAACGGCATCGCCTCCGTGCGGGAGGAGGAGACGAAGAGGTCGGCCTGGGCCAGCAGGGCCGCCGGGTTCTCCACGAACCCGGGCAGGCTGACGTGGTCCGCGCCCAGTTCGGCGGCGAGCTGCTCGAGGGCGGCCCGGTCGGGGCCCTCGCCGGCGATCACGAGGTCGTGGTCGAACCCGCGGTCGCGGACACCGACCGAGGCGCGCAGCAGCAGGTCGAAGCCCTTGTGCGAGGTGAGCCGGCCGATCGCCAGCAGGCGCGGCCGCCGGGGCACCGGGTCGGGGGCGGCACGGTCGGTCACGGCCCGTTCCTGCACCTCGTCCACGTCGACGCCGTTCACGACGACGTGCACGCGCTCGGCGGGGAGGCCGTTGGCCAGCAGACCCGGGACGAGACCGGGGGAGACGGCGATCACCGCGTCCGCGTGGCGGTGCACCCACCGCGTGGCGGACTGCAGCTTGGCGGGGACCCAGGCGGCGATCGCCTGGTCGAGGTCGCCCTGGGCCAGGACCACGAAGGGCTTGCCGAGGGTGCGGGCGACCAGGGACGCCGCGAGCAGGCCGTGGCCGATCTCCGAGCCGGAGACCACGACGTCGTAGCCGCGGGCGGTGCGCAGCAGGGCGAGGAGCCCGGTGGGCAGCCGGCGGGCGGCCGGGAGGGCGTGGTGGGCGCCGTAGCGCAGCGCGACGCCGTCGGGGGGGAGCGCCACGGCCTCCTCGCCGTCGACCTCCTCCAGGGCGAAGACGCCCGTCCGGACCCCGTCGGCGCTGAAGCGGGCCGCCAGGGCGTTGACGACGCGGAGGCCGCCGTTCTCCCGGAGGTGGCCCTGGACGAACAGCACGCGCAGCGCCGGGCGGCCGGGGTGTGCGGAGGACATGGCCGTCACCGTACGTACTCCGCGGCTCCGTGACAGGCGTGTTACGAATTCGTTAACCCGTTGGCAGGCAAGGCGTTGGTCCGCGTGGGTGAACTTTCGTGACTCTCCGCGGTTTCACTGGCGAGACCGTGTACCGGAACCCGGGAGGCGTCGCGGGGGCGGCCGGGACGACGAAGAGGGTCGGGTCCGTTTCCGGACCCGACCCTCTTCACGTGCTGGTGGGCGATACTGGGATCGAACCAGTGACCTCTTCCGTGTCAGGGAAGCGCGCTACCGCTGCGCCAATCGCCCTCGGTACCCACGGTCGGGAGCTACCCGACTGCGAGTGGAGGTGGAGACGGGATTCGAACCCGTGTGGACGGCTTTGCAGGCCGCTGCCTAACCTCTCGGCCACTCCACCGTAGAGGCTCACGGCCCCGTTGTGCCGACTTCCGAGCGGACGACGAGACTCGAACTCGCGACCCTCACCTTGGCAAGGTGATGCGCTACCAACTGCGCTACGTCCGCATGCCCTGGTTTCCCTGCCGTTCCCGGCCGGTTCCCCGTGGCGTTGAAAACATTAGCCGACGTCGGCCACAAGGCCAAATCCCCTCCCGGCTCACGCGGCCGCAGGGAACGGAAGAGCTGCGACACGGGAGAACCCGCCGCGGCGACAGTGCCGGGGCGGGTTCGCTCGCGTTCGTGCGTCGTCTGCCGGTGCGTCAGGACACCAGGCGAGCGATGAGCTCGTCCAGGTCCAGGTGGCGGGTCTCGCGGCCCGGGGGGACGAGGGCGTCGGCACGGCGCAGGAAGCGCCGGACGTCGGCCTCGTCGGCTTCGAGTTCCGCGTTGCCGTCCGGGGACGACAGGCGGAGCAGGACCCGGGGGCGGCCGTCGAGGGTGTCGGAACAGGGCCGCACCTGCACGTCGCCGGTGCCGGCGGGTGCGGTCAGTCCTTCCCTCAACAGGTCCCGTGCGAAGACCCACTCCACGTCCGTGTCGCCACCGCGGAAGACCGCGTGGATGGCGTACGGGTCGTCAGCTCCGTAGTGGAGGCTGGCGGGGACGGGGAGTCCCGGACCACTGGTGGTCCGGAGGCGCAGCGACACGTCGACGTCGACCTCGGTCTTGCGGTGCGGCAATGCAGGCACGTCGACCTCCGTGTGTGCTCATGGCCGCTGACGGGCTCCAGCGACCGTGTCCATGAGTTTCCCACCAACTGCGCGCTTGAAACACCCGAACGACGCAAGTGGGACGCCGGCGTGTCGCCCGAGGTTCCCCCACCGTTCGGCCACGGCGGGGTCGTGGGCCTACGAGGGGGTGTCTGCGCAGGTCAACGGCCGTCCGGTGGGCCGCTGTGACGGTTCTCACCACGGGTCGACGCGAAACCTCCACCTCCGGCGGGAGCGTCGCGACCCGTCCGTGCGTTGGAGGAGTCGGCAGGTCGTGGACGGAGGGTGAGCGGTGCGGACGGTGCACGAACACGGACGTGGGGACCAGGACGGCGCGGTGGAGGGGCGAGTGGACGGGCAGCTGGACGGGCAGCTGGACGGGCGGGTGGAGCACCGGGCGCGCGCCGGGGGGGCGTCGCTGCCGTCGCCACCGACCGCGCCGCACCCCGTGGTGACCGGGGTGGACGCCCCGGTCAGTGCCCACCAGCACCGGGTGCGGCGGACCCGGGCCGCCCTGCACGCCCAGCGCGAGCGGATCCGCGCCGACACCCGCAAGAACCGGGTCTACCGCGCCGTCGTCGGGGCCGTCGGCGCGTTCGTCGTCCTGCTCGGCCTCGTGCTGGTGCCGCTGCCCGGCCCCGGCTGGCTCGTGGTGTTCCTCGGGCTCGCCGTCCTCGGCACCGAGTTCTCCTCCGCCCAGCGGCTCAAGCACTTCGGGGAACGTCAGGTCCACCGCTGGGCCCGGTGGCTCGCGCGCCGCTCCCTGGCGACCCGCGCGGCGCTGGGGACGGGAACCGCCGCCGTCGTCGCGGCCCTGCTCTGGGGCTACCTCGCCTGGCAGGGGCTGCCGGCGTGGACGCCCGAGGTCGTCACCGCCCAGCTGCAGTGGGTCCCCGGCCTCTGACCGCGGCGGTCGAGAGCACGGTCCGAGTCACGGTATGGTTCTCGGGCCGGACGCGCTCAGCGCGACGTTCGGGCGATTAGCTCAGTGGTAGAGCACTTCGTTCACACCGAAGGGGTCACTGGTTCGAACCCAGTATCGCCCACCCAGCATCATCAGGACATGACCCTCGTCGGCGTCCTGCGCGAGATCCACCTCTTCCCGGTGAAGTCCGTCCCGGGGCTCTCCCTCACCACGGCCGAACTCGGCCCCGACGGCCTCCTGGGTGACCGCGGCCACGCGGTCGTCGACGAGGCGGGCCACGTCCTCGCCGCCAAGCGGCACCCCGCGCTGCGCGGGCTCGCCCTCGCCGGGGACCCCCTCGAACCCCACCTGCGCACCCCCGACGGGACGGTGCTCGCGGACTTCCTGGCCGTGCCCGGGGCACGGCTCGCGCCCGTCGACGGCGGAGCGCGGCAGGTGGCTCCCGTGCACCTCGTCAGCCTCGGCCAGCGACGGGAGCCGGACGCCGGGGACTCCTCGCGGGCCAACCTCGTCGTGGAGTTCGGCGCCGACGAACCCCCGGCCGCGGACCTGCAGGGGTGGACCTGCTCGATCGGCGCGGCGGTGCTGCGGCTGGGGGGAGCGCCCCGGCACTGCGCGGGGCTGTTCGCGCAGGTCGCCACGGGCGGGGTGCTGCGGGTGGGGGACGAGGTCCGCGTGCACCCCCCTGGGTAGAGTCGAGCGGTCCGTCCCAGCACCAGCAGCCCAGACCAGCGGAGGCCCCACGTGTCGGCCCAGTTCAGCATCACCCGATCCGGGGAGACCCAGCAGGTGGCCGCCGGCACCACGGCAGGGGAGCTGTTCGCCGACGACCGCGCCGTCGTCGTCGCGAAGGTCAACGGCGAACTGCGCGACCTCTCCCACGTCCTCGCCGAGGGCGACGACGTCGAGGGCGTCCTCATCTCCTCCGACGAGGGCCTCGCCGTGCTGCGCCACTCGACCGCGCACGTCATGGCCCAGGCCGTGCAGCAGCACTTCCCCGAGGCCAAGCTCGGCATCGGCCCCCCGATCCGCGACGGCTTCTACTTCGACTTCGACGTCGAGCGCCCCTTCACCCCCGAGGACCTCAAGGTCATCGAGAAGACGATGCAGCGCATCGTCAAGGAGGGGCAGCGCTTCGCCCGTCGCGACGTCTCCGACGACGAGGCCCGCGCGGAGATGGCCGACGAGCCGTACAAGCTGGAGCTCATCGGCCTCAAGAGCGCCGCCCCCGGTGGTGTCGCGGACGCGGCCGAGGGCGCCTCGGCCGAGGTCGGCGAGGGCGGGCTGACCATCTACGACAACCTCAAGCGCGACGACTCCGTGGCCTTCAAGGACCTCTGCCGCGGCCCGCACCTGCCGACCACGCGCCTCGTCGGCATCGGGTTCAGCCTGACGCGCTCGGCCGCGGCCTACTGGCGCGGGAGCGAGAAGAACCCGCAGCTGCAGCGCATCTACGGCACCGCGTGGCCGTCCAAGGACGAGCTCAAGGCCTACCAGGAACGCGTCGCGGAGGCCGAACGTCGCGACCACCGTCGCCTTGGGGCGGAACTGGACCTGTTCTCCTTCCCCGACGAGATCGGGTCCGGCCTGGTCGTCTTCCACCCCAAGGGCGGGGTGATCAAGCGGGAGATGGAGGACTACGTCCGTCGCCGCCACATCGAGGAGGGGTTCTCCTACGTCGGGACCCCGCACATCTCCAAGGGCGGTCTGTTCGAGACCTCCGGGCACCTGCCGTACTACGAGGACACGATGTTCCCCGGCATGGAGCTGGAGAACTCGAAGTACTACCTCAAGGCCATGAACTGCCCCATGCACAACCTGATCTTCCGTTCGCGCGGTCGGTCCTACCGGGAGCTGCCGCTGCGGTTCTTCGAGTTCGGGTCCGTCTACCGCTACGAGAAGAGCGGCGTCGTGCACGGCCTCACCCGCGTCCGCGGGCTGACCCAGGACGACTCGCACTCCTACGTCACCCAGGACCAGGCACCGGGGGAGATCAAGCACCTCCTCGACTTCGTCCTCGGCCTGCTCAAGGACTTCGGCCTCGACGACTACTACCTCGAACTCTCCACCCGCGGGGACTCGGCGAAGTTCATCGGCTCCGACGAGGAGTGGGAGAAGGCCACCGCGGTCCTCGAGACCGCGGCGAAGGAGACCGGGCTGGAACTCGTCGCCGACCCCGGCGGGGCCGCGTTCTACGGACCGAAGATCTCCGTGCAGGCCAAGGACGCCATCGGCCGCACCTGGCAGATGTCGACCATCCAGTACGACTTCAACCAGCCCGCCCGCTTCGAGCTGGAGTACACCGCCGCCGACGGCACCAAGCAGCAGCCGGTGATGATCCACTCGGCCAAGTTCGGTTCGCTGGAACGCTTCTTCGGCGTCCTCGTCGAGCACTACGCCGGGGCGTTCCCCCCGTGGCTGGCCCCCGTGCAGGTCGTGGGGATCCCCGTCGCCGACGCGCACGTCCCGCACCTGCAGGAGGTCGCGCAGAAGCTGCGCGCCGCCGGGATCCGGGTCGAGGTGGACGACGCCGACGACCGGATGCCGAAGAAGATCCGCACCTGGACCAAGCAGAAGATCCCGTTCCTGCTCATCGCCGGGGCCGAGGACGTCGAGAACGGAGCGGTGTCCTTCCGCTTCCGCGACGGCTCCCAGGAGAACGGCGTACCCGTCGACGACGCGGTCGCGCGGATCGCCGCCGCCGTGCGTGACCGGGTGCAGGTCTGACGTGAGCGGTGACCCGATCGACGACCCGATCGGCGACGAGGCGGTGGGGGTCGAGCCGGCCGAACGGTTCGCGGGGGAACCCGACGGGTTCGCCCGGTTGTGGACCCCCCACCGCCTCGCCTACATCCAGGGCGAGAAGAAGCCGGCCGACGGGGAACCGGGCAGCTGCCCGTTCTGCCGGGCGCCCGGCCTCGCCGACGACGCGGGGCTCATCGTGCACCGCGGCGAGCACGTCTTCGCCGTGCTCAACCTGTTCCCGTACAACCCCGGGCACCTCATGGTGTGCCCGTACCGGCACGTCTCGGCCTACGTCGACCTCCACACCGACGAGCTGGCCGAGTTCACCGCCTTCACGCGGGCCGCGATCCACACGCTGACCGCCGCCTCGAACCCGTCGGGGTTCAACGTCGGGATGAACCAGGGCGCGGTCGCCGGGGCCGGGATCGCCGCCCACCTGCACCAGCACGTCGTCCCGCGCTGGGAGGGCGACGCGAACTTCCTGCCCGTCGTCGGGCGGACCAAGGCGATGCCGGAACTGCTGGAGGACACCCGGTCACGGCTCGCCCAGGCCTGGACCCGCGGGTGAAGCCGGTCCTGGTCTTCGACGGGGACTGCGGGATCTGCACCCGCCTCGCCGGATTCGTCCCGGCGTTGCGGGCCGACGTGGACGTCGCGGCCTGGCAGACCCTCGACCTCTCCTCCCTCGGGTTGACCCCCGAGGCCTGCGACCGGGCGTTGCAGTTCGTCGACGCGCAACGGTGGATCTCCTCGGCCCAGGACGCGGTGGCGGTGCTGTTGCGGCACGGCGCCTTCCCACTGCCGGTGGCCGGTCGCCTGCTGCAGCTCCCGGGGCTGAACGCCCTGGCCGGGTTCGGCTACCGCTGGGTCGCCCGGAACCGTCAGCGCCTGCCCGGCGGGACCCCCGCCTGCGCCCTGCCCGCCCAGCGCTGACGCAGACCCCGCACCGACAACCGTTCCAACGGCACGAACGCCAGCAGGCAGACCACCGTGGGCAGGAAGTGGATGCCGAGGGTCAGGTAGGTGCCCAGGTGGAAGAACCCCCAGAACAGGATGGCCGCGGCGAGCGCACGGCCCCGCAGCCACAGCATCACCGGGGAGCAGAACTCCGCGACGATGACGATCCACTGGATCCCGACGACGAAGAACGGGATCCGCTGCAACGCGTCGGTGAGCCCGTTGCCCCGGCGGGAGAACGCCCACGTCGTCACCGCCCCGTTCGCCCAGTCCCAGCCCCCGAAACGCACCTTGGCCAGCGAGGCGAGGAAGTACGTGCAGACCGTCGCGACCTGGATGCAGCGCACCGCCCAGCCGGCGGACTCGCTCGGCCCGCCGCGGGTACCCGCACGGCCCACGGTCGGCAGGACCAGCAACGCCACCAGCAGGGCGACGTGGTCGTGGTCGATCTTGGAGTAGCTGAAGCCGTTGCCCAGCCAGTACAGGTACGCGATCGCGCAGACCGCCCCGGCCACCCGGGGCAGACGTCCGCTCGCCGCCACCAGTGCGGTGACGGTCAGCACCCACAGGTCGAGGTGGGTGACCACGTGCGTCGGCGCCGGCACGTGCAGCGCACGGAAGAGCAGGATCGGGCGGTACAGCTGCGCCGGCACGTCCCCGTGCGACAACGGCCACGTCGTGATCCGCCACGCGTCCCAGACGACGAAGGCGTACAGCAGGACCCGGAGCGCAGCGATCCGCCGCAACGGGACCGCGGGGAACCACCACGTGCGCCACGCGCTCACGAGCAGCACCCCAGCGGGTGCCGCGGATCGGGGACGGCCCAGGTGGAGAGGACCTCGGTGCTCTTCCCCACCACCGTCCCGTCGTGCAGCGCGCTGACGTCCTGGACCAGGATCACCTCCGCGTAGCGCGGCGCGCCGGGGTGGCGCGTGGCGTAGGCCGCCGCGATCGCCTCCAGCAACGACGGGTCGTCGACGAAGCGGCGCAACTGACCCTCGACCTCCGCCCGGCGCAGCCCGACTCCCCCGGGGGAGAGCGGCACGTCGACCTCGGCGCCGTCCACGGTCACGGCCTCCACCCGCGTCGAACGGATCTCGCCGTTCAGGTCCACCCCGAAGGCGTACTGCGACATCGGGGCGAACGGCCAGCGGTCGTCGTCGAAGCGGAGGGTGCCCAGGACCAGCGCGACCAGGAACGTCAGGGCGAGAGCGGTGCGCCACCACCGGGCGGGACGGGACAGGTGGTGCACAGCCCGAACCCTAGTGATCGCGCCACCCGGCGCGGGCGACCGGAGCGTGGGCGCGCCGACGCTACCCTGGAGCCCCCCGACCCCGACGGACGACGAGACGATGCTCAACAGGTACGCGCGTGCGGTGGTCACGAAGGTCTTCACCCCGTTGGCGCGGCTGCTGCTGCGGCTGGGGGTGACCCCGGACATGGTGACGGTCTTCGGCACGGTCTGCACCGTGCTCAGCGCCCTCGTCCTCTACCCCACGGGGCACCTGTTCTGGGCCTCGCTGGCCGTGACGGTCTTCGTGCTGTTCGACACCATCGACGGGATCATGGCCCGCATCCTCGGCCGGTCCGGCAAGTGGGGCGCCTACCTCGACTCCAGCCTCGACCGCTTCGCCGACAGCGCCGTCTTCGGTGGGCTGGTCATCTGGTTCGCCCGCGGCGGGAACGACGAGCTCACCGCCGGGCTCGCCCTGGCCTGCCTCGTGTTCGGCAGCATCGTGTCCTACGTGAAGGCCCGCGCCGAGGGCCTCGGCTACACGGCCAACGTCGGCATCGCCGAACGCGGTGAGCGTCTCGTCGCCGTCCTCGTCGGCGCCGGCTTCGTCGGCCTCGGTGTCCCGTTGCCCTTCCTGCAGGTCGTCCTCGGTCTGCTCGCCCTCGCCAGCGTCGTCACCATCGTGCAGCGCATGTCGACGGTCCGCCGGCAGGCGCTGGCCGACCACCCCGCATGACCCCCCGCACCTCCCTGCGCCGCACCCGCGACCGGTTCGTGACCACCGCCTTCCGGCTCGGCTGGCGCCTGGCCCGCAGCGTCCCCGAACCCCTCGCCGTCGCCGCCTGCACCCGGGTCGCCGATCGCGTCACCGCCCGCGGTGGGGAACGCGTGGAGCAGTTGCGCCGCAACCTCTCCCGGGCCCGCCCCGAGGCGACGCCGGCCGAGCTCGACGCCCTCGTCCGCGACGGTCTCCGCAGCTACACCCGCTACTGGCTCGACGCCTTCGCGCTACCCGGGTGGAGCCGGGAGCGCATCGTCGACACCGTCCGCATGGACGGGGGGGAAGCGCTCCGGACCGAACTCGCCGCCGGTCGGGGCGCCGTCGCCTTCCTCGGTCACCTCGGCAACTGGGACCACGCCGCCGCCTGGTCGGCCCACGACCTGCACCACGTCGTCACCGTCGCCGAACGGTTGCGGCCCGAGGAGGTCTACGAGGAGTTCCTCGCCTTCCGCCGCGGCCTCGGGATGGAGGTCCTCCCGCTGGGGGACCCGGCGACGTTCCCTACCCTCGTGCGCCGGCTGCGGGCCGGTGCCCTCGTCCCGCTGCTCGCCGACCGCGACCTGTCCGCCACCGGCGTCGAGGTCGACTTCCTCGGCGACCGCGTCCGGATGGCCCCGGGACCCGCGGCGCTCGCCGTCCTCACCGGCGCCGGGCTGTTCCCGATGACCCTGCACCACGAGGTCGGAGCGCAGGGCCGGGTGCTGGTGGTCGTGACCCACCCGCGGGTGGAGGTCCCGGTGCGCCGGACGGGGGAGTCCGTCCGGGGCCACCGCGACCGGGCCATCGCCGCGATGACCCAGACCTGCGCCGACGTGCTCGCCGCGGCCGTCCGGGCCCACCCCGACGAGTGGCACGTGCTGCAACCGGTGTTCCCCGCCGACCTGCGGAACGGGTGAGCGGTGCGGATCGGGATCGTCTGCCCCTACTCCTTCGACGTGCCCGGTGGGGTGCAGTTCCACGTCCGGGACCTCGCCGAGCACCTCATCGGCCTCGGCCACCACGTCCGCGTGCTGGCCCCCGCCGACGACGAGTCGACCCTGCCGAGCTTCGCCGACCCGGGCGGCAACGTCGTCGCCGTGCCCTACAACGGCTCCGTCGCGCGACTCTCCTTCGGGCCGGTGACCGCGGCCAAGGTGCGCCGCTGGGTCGCCGAGGGGGACTTCGACGTCCTGCACGTGCACGAACCGCTCTCGCCGAGCACCTCGCTGCTCGCCCTGTGGGCGGCGAGCGGACCGCTGGTCGCCACGTTCCACACCGCGAACCTGCGCTCACGGGCGATGCAGGCCGCGTTCCCGCTGCTGCGGCCCAGCCTGGAGAAGATCTCGGCCCGCATCGCGGTCAGCGAGGACGCCCGGCGGACCGTCGTCGAGCACGTGGGCGGCGACGCCGTCGTCATCCCCAACGGGGTCTTCACCGACGTCTTCGCCCGCGCCGAGAGGCGTCCGGAGTGGACCGGGACCCCCGGGGCTCCCGTGATCGCCTTCGTCGGCCGGCTCGACGAACCGCGCAAGGGGCTGCCGCTGCTGTGCCGGATCGTGCCGCTGGTGCGGGCGGTCGTGCCCGGGGCGCGCTTCCTCGTCGCCGGACGCGGTGACGTCGAGGCCGCCCGGGCACTGCTGGACGACCCGTCCTCGGTGGAGTTCCTCGGCGCGGTGGACGACCCGGCGAAGGAGTCGCTGCTGGCCAGCGCCGACGTCTACCTCGCCCCGCACACCGGCGGGGAGAGCTTCGGCATCGTCCTCGTCGAGGCGATGGCGGCGGGGGCTCCCGTCGTCGCGGCCGACCTCGGTGCGTTCCGGCGGGTGCTGGGCGACGGGGAGTTCGGGCGGGTCTTCACCCTCGGCGACGCGGCCTCGGCGGCGGCGGCGGTCCTCGACCTGCTGGCCCACCCCGCGCAGCGCCTCGCCCTCGGGGCCGCCGGTCAGCGGGCCGCCGCGCGCTACGACTGGTCCGTCGTCGCCGCCCAGGTGCTCACCGTCTACGAGACGGTGGTCGCGTGACCCCGGTGGTCTCGACCCTGGTCGTCCTGCTGCTGCTGACCGTCCTCGCCTGGTACCTCTCGGCCACGGCGCAGCGCGTCGACCGGCTGCACCGTCGGGTCGAGACCAGCCGGGCCGCCCTCGACGCCGAACTGACCCGGCGCGCCTCGGCCGCCCTGGAGTACGCCACCTCCGGCGAGCTGGACCCCGCCTCGTCGTTGGTGCTGGCCGACGCCGCGACCGCGAGCCTGGACGCCCCCCGCACCCCGGCGGCGCTGCGCGACGCCAGCGACGCCGACGACGCCCACCGCTGGCGGGTCGAGAGCGACCTGACCCGGGCGATGGAGGTCGCCCTCCCCGACCAGGACGGTCCCGGTCTCGCCCGGGTCGCCGACGCGGAGCACCGGGTGGAACTGGCCCGGCGCTTCCACAACGACGCCGTCGTCCAGACCCGGCGGCTGCGGGCCAAGCGGGTCGTGCGCTGGGCCCGGCTGGCGGGGTACGCCCGGCTGCCCGAGACGGCGGACTTCCTCGACGGTTCCGACTCGTAGGATGACGAGCGCCTGAACTCTCTCCTTCTGAATCGCGAGGCGACGACCGTGAGCACCGACAGCACCGAGCAGACGAACGCACCGGCGGTCGGCACCAGCCGCGTCAAGCGCGGCATGGCCGAGATGCTCAAGGGCGGCGTGATCATGGACGTCGTCACCGCCGACCAGGCCCGGATCGCGGCCGACGCCGGCGCCGTGGCCGTGATGGCGCTCGAGCGGGTCCCCGCCGACATCCGGGCCGAGGGCGGGGTGTCCCGCATGTCCGACCCGGACATGATCGAGCAGATCATCGCGGCGGTCTCGATCCCGGTGATGGCCAAGGCCCGCATCGGCCACTTCGTGGAGGCCCAGGTCCTGCAGTCCCTCGGCGTGGACTACATCGACGAGTCCGAGGTCCTCACCCCGGCCGACTACACCCACCACATCGACAAGCACTCCTTCACGGTCCCCTTCGTCTGCGGGGCGACGAACCTCGGAGAGGCGTTGCGGCGCATCACCGAGGGCGCGGCGATGATCCGCTCCAAGGGCGAGGCCGGCACCGGTGACGTCTCCAACGCGGTCATGCACATGCGCACGATCCGCGCCGAGATCAACCGGCTGCGTTCGCTGGAACCCGACGAGGTCTACGTCGCGGCCAAGGAGATGGGTGCGCCCTACGACCTCGTGAAGGAGATCGCCGAGACCGGCAAGCTCCCCGTGGTCCTCTTCACCGCCGGCGGGATCGCGACCCCGGCCGACGCGGCGATGATGATGCAGATGGGCGCCCAGGGGGTCTTCGTCGGTTCCGGCATCTTCAAGTCCGGCAACCCGGTCCAGCGGGCGGAGGCCATCGTCAAGGCCACGACCTTCCACGACGACCCCGACGTCATCGCCAAGGTCTCGCGCGGTCTGGGCGAGGCGATGGTCGGCCTCAACGTCGACCAGATCCCCGAACCGCACCGGTTGGCGACCCGCGGCTGGTGAGCAGCCGCCCCGGCCAGGGTGACGACCCGCTGGGACCGGAGTGGGGTTTCGGCCCCGACGGTCTGCGCACCCGCAGCGCGTCCCGCGTCGTCGTCCTCGACGACGCGGGACGCGTGCTGATGCTGCGAGGGTGCGACCCGGCGACCCCGGGCAGCGACTGGTGGTTCACCGTCGGCGGCGGTCGGGCGCCCGGGGAGGACGCCCGCGTCGCGGCGTGCCGGGAGCTGCGCGAGGAGACGGGGCTCGACGTCGACCCCGCCGAGCTCGTCGGGCCGGTGTGGGTGCGCAGCGCGGAATTCCCCTTCCTCGGCGCGCGGTGCCGGCAGGCGGAGGAGTTCTTCGTCCTGCGCGTGGGGGAGGGTTTCACCCTCGACGCGGCCGGCTGGACGGACCTGGAACGGGAGTCGGTCAGCGAGTGGCGCTGGTGGGCACCGGCGGACCTGGCCGCCGCGGGGACGACGTACTACCCGGGCGACCTCGTGCGTCTCGTCGGGGAACTCCCGGTGACCTGGACGGGCGACCCGCTGCCCATCGTCTGAGCTCAGCGCTCCCGCACGTCGGCGAAGACGTCACCGAGCGGCCGTCGCGCCGGGACGGCACCCCGCTGGACGAACCACTCCCGCCCGGCGAGGACCCGGAAGACGGGACGCGGGAGCAGCAGCAGCAGGCCGAGCCCCCGCACGCCGCGCGCTCCACCCGTCTCGGACTGGCTGGCGTGCGCGGCGAGGGCTGCGCGCTTCGCCCCCGCGTGCGCGCGCACGTCGACGCGGTGGGTGATGTCGGCGCGCGCGGTGAAGGCTCCGCGGACCCGTTCCGCCGTCACGTCGCCGACGACGCCCGGCAGCAGGGACACCACGCGCATCGCCCGGTGCAGCAGCGTCCGGTCCACGGTCGCCTCCAGGACCACCGGGGTACCCGCGAGCTCGGCGGCGAGCGCCCCGACGCGGTGGACCTGCACGTGGTCGGGGTGGCCGTAGCCGCCCCGGGCGTCGTAGCTGGTGAGGACGTCCGCCTCCTCCTCGCGCAGGACCTGCGCCACCTCGGCGGCGACGACCTCGACGGGCAGGTCGCTGAAGACCGGCTCCCCGTCGCCCGACGCCGCCGTGAGGTAGCCGCTGTCCCGGTGCCCGAGCCGCACGACGCGGGCCACCCCGAGCGCCCGGGCCGAGCGGTGCAGCTCC
Source organism: Kineococcus sp. AC630 (assembly GCF_979255925.1). Taxonomy (NCBI): domain Bacteria; kingdom Bacillati; phylum Actinomycetota; class Actinomycetes; order Kineosporiales; family Kineosporiaceae; genus Kineococcus; species Kineococcus sp. AC630. Next base: position 162,889 of record NZ_CEEDMJ010000005.1, on the reverse strand, counting down.
TCGACCCGGCGGGCGGCCAGGGCGTCGGTGGGACCGTCGGCGAGACCCGCCGCCCCGTCGGTCGCCACCACGAGCACCACCCGGTGGCCCTCCGCCGCGGCGCGCGCCAACGTCCCGCCGGTCAGCAGCGCCTCGTCGTCGGGGTGGGCGTGCAAGGACACGAGCACGCGGGTGCCGTGCTCGCGGGTCTGCGGGTCGTGGCGCACCGATCCACCCTGGCACGGGCCGGGGGCCGCCCGGGGCGTTCGCGCCCGCGTCGCGGTGAAGATCATCCCGAGGGTGGACAACCCCCGGCCGTAGGGGGTGCGTGCGGCACCCTGGTAGGACCGCAGGGCGGCACCGGGGACCGATGACGGCCCCTGGTCACCTCCGCCACCGTGGGTACCCGGTGCGAGCGAGGAGGACCAGTGGTGGTGGTGATGGAGCGACCGGACGTGGTGCCGGAGCGCCCCCGGCGCTCGGGGACCCGGGTCGCAGCGGGTCTGGCGACCAGCGCGGCGGCCGTGGTGGCCGTGGCGGTGCTGCCCCGTCTCGTCGGGGCCAGCTGGCACGAGGTCGCCGCCGCGGTCGCCGGGGTGGGCGCGGGGCAGGTCGCGGTCCTGGTCGTGGTGTGGGCCGCCGGCCTGCTGGTGTGCGCCGGGGTCCTGACGGCGTCGCTGGCCGGGTTGTCCCGGCGTCGCGCGGTCCTGCTCAACCTCTCCGGCAGCGCCGTGGCGAGCGCGCTGCCCTTCGGCGGTGCCGTCGGCGTCTGGCTCAACTCCCTGATGCTGCGCCGCTGGCGCTTCTCCGGCCGCGACGTCGCCTCCTTCACGATCACCAGCAACGGTGTCGACCTGGTGGGGAAGTTCGCGGTGGCCCTACCGGCACTCGCGATCGCCCTGGCCACCGGGGGGATGCCCCGGCTGCCGCACGCCCAGGGGTGGTCGATCGCGCTGGGGTCGAGCGTGCTCGCGGGGGCGCTCGTCGTGGTCGCGGCGGGCACGAGCCGCGGTCTGCGGACCCTCGCGGGGGCGCTCGCCGGCGCGGACCGGCTGCTCGCGCGCTCGCCTCGTCGCGCTTCGGCCCCGCGCGTCGCGGCGGAGTGGTTCCTCGGTCTGGACGAGGTCCGGACCACCGTGCTCGCGCGGGTGCGCGCCGAGTGGTCCCGGTTGACCTTCGGGGTGCTGGGCTACGTCGCCCTGCAGGGACTGCTCTTCGTGCTCTGCCTGCGGGCGGCCGGTGTGCACTCCGCGGCGACCGTGGTCCTCGCGGCGTTCGCCCTGGACCGGGTGGCGAGCAGCGTTCCCCTCACCCCGTCGGGGACGGGGATGGCAGAGGCCGCGGCCTGCGCCGTGCTCATCGGGGCCGGGGCTCCCGCCGTGCCCGTCCTGACCGGTGTGCTGCTGTACCGGTTCCTGATCGTGGTGCTCGAGGTGCCCGTGGGGGGGATCGCCCTGGGCGGGTGGCTGCTCGCGCACCGCGGTGAGCGCAGCGGTGACGTGAGGGGTGTGCGATGAGCGTCCTCACGCTGCCGCCCGCGCTCGTCCGCGCGGCCCGGACCCCGACCTCGCGCGTCCTGCTCGTGGCCGACAGCTACCTGCCCCGCCTAGGGGGGATCGAGCTGCACGTGCGCGACCTCGCGACCCGGCTGTCCGAGCAGGGGCACGCGGTGACGGTCGTGACGGCCACGGGCGCGCTGCCGGACGAGGTCCCCGCGGCGCCGTTCCGGGTGACCCGGCTGCAGCCGGCCGGCGCGGTCGGGGTCGTCGACCCGGTGCTCTGGAGCGGCGCCGGTCGCGCCGAGCTGCACGAGCTGGTGGCGGCGGCCGACGTCGTGCACGCCCACTCCTCGGTCGTCTCCCCGCTGAGCTGGGCCGCGCTGCGCGCCGCGCACCGGCTCGGGGTCCCGGCGGTCGTCACCGTGCACTCGATGCTCCCGCGCGGCAGTGCCGTCCCGCTCGCGCTGGCCCTCTCGTCGCGGCGGGCGGGGTCGGTGCGCTGGACCGCGGTCAGCGAGGCCGTCGCCGCACCGCTGCGCCGGGCCACCGGGGCGCCGGTGGCCCTGCTGCCCAACGGCATCGACCCTGCCCCCTGGCGCGGCGCCCCGCGGTCGTCGGGGTCGGAGCCGTTCACGGTGGTGACGGCCGGGCGCTTCGCCGCCCGCAAGCGGGTCCTGCCGCTGCTGGGGGCGCTGCGCGACCTGCACGCGTCGCTGCCCCGCGACGTCCCGCTGCGGGCCGTCCTCGTCGGGGACGGACCGCAGCACCGCGCGGCCCGGGCCTTCGTGCAGCGCCACGACATGGGCGACTGGGTGTCGCTGCCGGGGCGCCGGACGCGTCCCGAGCTGGCTGAGCTGTTCGCCACCGCCGACGTCTACGTCGCCCCCGCGGTGTGGGAGTCCTTCGGCCTGGCCGCGCTGGAGGCGCGGTGCGCCGGGCTGGCCGTCGCGGGGATGGTGGGCAGCGGGCTCAGCGAGTTCGTCACCGACGGGGTGGAGGGCGCGCTGGCCCGCGACGACCGGCACCTGGCCGAGGTCCTGGCCGGCTGGGCGCTGGAACGCGGACGGGTGGACGAGATCCGCCGGCACAACGCCACGACCGATCCGCGGGTGACGTGGGCGCGGGTCCTGCCCGCCACCCTGGCCGCGTACGAGGCGGCCGGGGCGCGGCCTAGTCTTCGCGCGTGAGCGTTGGAGGAACCGGATCGGGAGGGCCTGACGTCGTCATCGGCGTCCTCGCCCTGCAGGGCGACGTCGGGGAACACGTCCGCGCGCTGGGCGCCGGGGGAGCGCGGGTCGTCACCGTCCGTCGCCTCGCCGAGCTGGAGAGCGTCGACGGTCTGGTCCTGCCCGGGGGCGAGTCGACGACGATCGACCGGTTGCTGCGGGTCTTCGAGCTCCGCGACGCCCTGCGGGCCCGGATCGCCGACGGGTTGCCGGTCTACGGCTCGTGCGCAGGGATGATCCTGCTGGCCGACCGGATCCTGGACGGGGGGAAGGGCCAGGAGACCCTCGGCGGGATCGACATCACCGTGCGGCGCAACGCCTTCGGACGCCAGGTCGACTCCTGGGAGGAGCTCCTCCCGCTCGAGGAGGTCACCCGCGGCGGACCGGCGGTCGAGGGGATCTTCATCCGGGCGCCGTGGGTCGAGGAGGCCGGTCCGGAGGTCACCGTGCTCGCCCGACTGAGCGCGGGGCCCGCCGCGGGTAGGATCGTCGCCGTGCGACAGGGCCGTCTGCTCGCCACGTCGTTCCACCCGGAGATCACCGGGGACGACCGGGTGCACCGCTACTTCGTGGAGATGGTCCGCGACAGCGTGGCGGCGACGACGGCCCGAGCGCACACACGTTTTTCGAGCAGGTAGAGCAACGGCGGAGGGAAGCAGATGTCCGGCCACTCCAAGTGGGCGACGACCAAGCACAAGAAGGCCGTCGTCGACGCCAAGCGCGCCAAGAGCTTCGCCCGACTGATCAAGAACATCGAGGTCGCGGCGCGCACGGGCGGCGGCGACGTCTCGGGCAACCCGACGCTCTTCGACGCGATCCAGAAGGCGAAGAAGACCTCCGTGCCCGCCGACAACATCGACCGTGCCGTCAAGCGCGGCTCCGGTGCCGAGGCCGGTGGCGCGGACTGGCAGACGATCATGTACGAGGGCTACGGCCCCAGCGGCGTCGCGCTCCTCATCGAGTGCCTCACCGACAACAAGAACCGTGCGGCCATGGAGGTCCGCACGGCGATGACCCGCAACGGCGGCTCGCTCGCCGACCCGGGGTCGGTGGCGTACATGTTCACCCGCAAGGGTGTCGTCGTCATCGGCAAGGAGGGCACCGACCTCACCGAGGACGGCGTCCTCGAGGCCGTGCTCGAGGCCGGGGCCGAGGAGGTCACCGACCAGGGCGACACCTTCGAGGTCGTCAGCGAGGCGACCGACCTGGGCGCCGTGCGCGACGCGCTGAAGGCCGCGGGGATCGAGTACGACTCCGCCGACGCCAGCTTCGTGCCCAGCGTCGAGGTGCCGCTGGACGCCGAGGGCGCGACGAAGGTCTTCCGCCTCATCGACGTGCTCGACGACTGCGACGACGTGCAGAACGTCTACGCGAACTACGACGTGTCCGACGACGTGATGGCGGCCCTCGAGGACGCCTGACCCACCGCCTCGACGCGCGCCGCTCCCCAGCGCGGCTCCCGGCCCCCACGACCGCTCCGTGCGATCGTGGGGGCCGTGCGTGTTCTAGCGGTCGACCCCGGGCTGACCCGGTGCGGCGTCGGGGTGATCGACGCGGTCCGCGCCGGACGTCGCGCCGAGCTCGTCGGCGTCGGCGTCATCCGGACCCCCGCCACCGATCCCGTGGCCTCCCGGCTGCTCGCGATCAGCGAGGGCCTCGACGAGTGGCTCGACACCCACCGCCCCGACGTCGTCGCCGTCGAACGCGTCTTCGCCCAGGCCAACGTCCGCTCCGTCATGGGGACCGCGCAGGCCGCCGGTCTGGTCCTCGTCGCCGCCGCGCGCCGGGGACTGCCCGTGGCGATGCACACGCCGAGCGAGGTGAAGGCCGCGGTGACCGGGTCGGGGCGGGCCGAGAAGGAGCAGGTCACCGTCATGGTCACCCGCATCCTCGGTCTCGACGCCCCGCCCCGGCCCGCGGACGCCGCCGACGCCCTCGCGCTGGCGTTGTGCCACCTCTGGCGGGGCGGGGCGACCTCCCGGCTGGAGGCCGCCGCGCACACCGCCCTCGTCACGGGCCGGCGCAACGCCTACGCGGAGGCGGAGGCTCAGGCGCGCTCGGCCGCGAGCCGACCCCGCAGGAAGTCCGTCGTGCGTTCCCAGGCCAGCTCGGCCGACTCGGGCCGGTAGCTCGGGCGTTCGTCGTTGTAGAACGCGTGCGGGGCGGGGTAGACCTCCATCGTCACCTCGACCCCCGCCTGCTCGCGGATGCGGGCCTCGGTGGCGCGCACACCCTCCAGCGGGACGGAGGTGTCCTCGGCGCCGTAGTGGCCCAGCACCGGCGCTCGCAGGCCGGAGTAGTCGGTGTCCGGGCCGGGGAGCCCGTACCAGGGCACCGCCGCGCCGATCCGGTCGCCCTGCTGCGCGGCCAGGGTCAGCACGAAGCCCCCGCCCATGCAGAAGCCGACGACCCCGGCGCGTTCCGAGGTGGTCCCGGGCAGGTCGAGCAGGTAGGTGACGGCCCCGGCGAGGTCGCGGGCCGCGTCCTCGGCGGGCAGGTCGGTGAGCAGCTGCGCCGCCTCGGCGGAGTCGTGGGTCGTGCGCCCGCCGTAGAGGTCCGGGGCCAGCGCCACGAAGCCCTCGCGGGCGAGGCGGTCGACGATGCCGGCGATGTGGTCGGTGAGGCCCCACCACTCCTGGACGACGATGACGCCCGGGCCGCTGCCGGACTCGGGGACGCGGAGGTAGCCGTGGGCGTGGCCGGACTCGGTGGCGCTGTCGAAGGTGACGTTCTGGCGGGGGTTCGCGGTCTTCTCGTGGGTCACGGCAGCACTCTGCCCCCAGGGTCTGCGCGGCGCGCCTGAGGGGTCGTGTCGCAGGGGCCGTCTAGCCTCTCGTACAAGTGTTCGTCGGGTGTCTCGGAGGTCGTGCTGGTGATCGCGTCGGTGCGTGGGCAGGTGCTCGCGGTGCGGCTGGACTCCGCGGTCGTGGAGGTGGGTGGCGTGGGGATGTTCGTCCTGGCCGCGCCCGCCACGCTGGCCGGTCTGCGCGTGGGCCAGGAGGCGTTGCTGCACACCACGTTGGTGGTGCGCGAGGACTCCCTGACGCTGTTCGGCTTCGCCGACGCGGACGAGAAGGAGGTCTTCGAGGTCGTGCAGACCGCCTCCGGGGTCGGGCCGAAGATGGCGCTGGCCATGCTGGCGGTGCACCGCCCCGACGGGATCCGCGCGGCCGTCGCGTCCGAGGACCACGCGGCCCTCGTCCGGGTGCCGGGCATCGGCAAGAAGACCGCCCAGCGCATCTGCCTGGAACTGGGGGACCGCCTCGGACCGCCCTCGGGGTCGATCGCGCCGGCGGCCTCGCCCTCGGGTGGGGACGCGCGCAAGGACCGGGTGGTCGAGGCCCTGGTCGGGCTGGGCTACCCGCTCAAGCAGGCCGGTGACGTCGTGGAGGTCGTGCTCGACGACGACCTCGACGTGCCCGGCGTCCTGCGGGCGGCGCTGCGCCACCTGTCGGGTCGCTGATGGAGGACCGGCTGGTGACGACGGGGGCCGACGAGCGTGAGCGCGCGGCCGAGTCCGCGCTGCGCCCCCACGGCCTCGACGAGTTCGTCGGGCAGAAGGTCGTGCGGGAGCAGCTCGCGCTCGTCCTCGACGCCGCCAAGGCGCGCGGGATGCCCAGCGACCACGTCCTCTTCTCCGGTCCGCCCGGGCTGGGCAAGACGACGCTGGCGATGATCGTGGCCTCCGAGATGGGCGCCCCGCTGCGCCAGTCCAGCGGTCCGGCGATCCAGCACGCGGGGGACCTCGCGGCGGTGCTGAGCTCGCTCGACGAGGGTGAGGTGCTGTTCCTGGACGAGATCCACCGGATGGCGCGCCCGGCCGAGGAGATGCTCTACATCGCCATGGAGGACTACCGCGTCGACGTCATCGTCGGCAAGGGCGCGGGGGCCACGGCGATCCCGCTGGAGCTGCCGAAGTTCACCCTGGTCGGGGCGACGACGCGGGCGGGCCTGCTCCCGGCGCCGCTGCGCGACCGGTTCGGCTTCACCGGCTACCTCGACTTCTACACGCCCGCGGAGCTCGTGCAGGTGTTGCGCCGCAGCGCTTCCCTGCTCGGGGTGCAGCTCACCGCGGAGGGGGCCGCCGAGATCGGCGGCCGCTCGCGGGGGACGCCCCGCATCGCCAACCGGTTGCTGCGCCGGGTCCGCGACTGGGCGCAGGTGCGGGGGTCGGGGATCGTCGACCGGCACGCGGCCCGGGCGGCGCTGGAGGTCTACGAGGTCGACGAGCGCGGCCTGGACCGCCTCGACCGGGCCGTGCTCGACGCGCTGTGCCGGCGCTTCGGCGGTGGACCGGTGGGCCTCTCGACCCTGGCCGTCGTCGTGGGGGAGGAGGCCGAGACCGTCGAGACGGTCGCCGAGCCCTTCCTGGTGCGCGAGGGGCTGCTGGGACGGACCCCGCGGGGTCGGATCGCCCTGCCCGACACCTGGGCCCACCTGGGACTCACCCCGCCCCGCGACGCGCCCGTGGGGGCGGCCTGGGCGTTCGCTCCCGAGGGTGACGAGGCCGACGAGGACCCCTCGCAACCCTGAGCGTCGCTGGGCTGGGCCGGACGGGTGAGCCTCTAGACTCCACGGGCGAGTCGGTCCCGGGTGGGTCCCTGCGGAACCTCACAGGGCCTCACCGCGTTGGGCCGGCCGTGCCGGCACCGGTCGGCGCAGGCACCGGTGAGTCGTCGATCCCGCCGGTGCGGAGAGGTTTTGTCGTGGGTGGTGGCAGCAGCCGGCTGTTCTTCCTGCTGATCATGGTCGCCCTGTTGGTGTTCATGTTCAGCCGGACGCGCAAGCAGCAGAAGGCTCAACAGCAGATGCAGTCCGGGGTCGCGCCCGGGGCCAGGGTCATGACGACCTCGGGCATGTTCGGGACCGTCGTGGAGATCGAGGGTGACGAGGTCGTCCTCGAGATCGCCCCCGGCCTGCAGACCCGGTGGACCCGCCGGGCCGTCGCCCGCGTGGTGGCGCCGACCGAGGTGGCTCCCCTCGAGGAGAGCGTGGACCCGGGCGACGGTGGTCTCAGCCTGCAGAAGCGCGACGACGACACCGCGGGCGGTGCCCCGCGCGCACAGTGACTACTGATAAGACAGCAGTCGTCCACTAGCAGTGACAAGCTTGCGCTGACCGGGTGAACATCCGTCACCCGGTGAGCGCCGTCCCGAGGTATTGAGTGTCCAACGACAGGCCGACGTCCACCAGCGGGTCCCCGAACCGGCCGCCCCGCGTGCGCCGCGGTGCGCCCATCCGCCGACCCCACCCGGGCCGCACCCTCGCGGTGCTGGTCCTCGTCGTCGTCGCGATGTTCGCGTCGGTGGCCGCCGGTTCGATCTGGAGCACCGCGAAGTGGTCGCCCGGTCTGGCCCTCGACCTCGAGGGCGGGACGCAGATCGTCCTGACGCCCCGTTCGACCAACGGCGGGACGGTTCCCACCGAGCAGGTCCAGCGCGCGGCCGAGATCATCCGGCAGCGCGTCGACGCCACCGGACTGAGCGAGACGGAGGTCTCCGTCCAGGGCGGGCAGAACATCTCCGTCTCCATCCCGGGCCAGGCCACCCGTGAGCAGCTCAACCTCATCTCGCAGTCGGCGCAGATGCGGATGCGGGTCGTCCTCTTCGACGAGGCCGTCACCCCGCCCGCCACCGACGCGCCCACCGAGGGGGCCACGCCTACGGACGGGGCCACGCCGACCGACGGTGCGTCGGCGAACCCCACGGGCGGGGCGACGCCCACCGACGCGGCGACTCCGACGGGCGCAGCCACGCCCGAGCCCACGCAGAGCGCGGACGGCGCGGCCGCCCCCGCCGCCCTGCAGGCCGCCACGACCGCTCCCACGGAGGCGCCCTCCGCTGCGGTGACGCCGCCGACGCTCGCCGACATCGCGACCCCGACCGCCACCCCGGGGCCGGGGCAGCCCAGCGGCACCCCGGCGGCCTCGCCGACCGACGCGAGCGACTTCGACAACTACAAGACCATCCCGGACCTCCCGGCCCTGTTCCAGAACCTGGACTGCTCCGACCCGGCCCAGCGCGCGCGGGGCATCGCCGACGACCCGACCAAGGTCCTCGTCACGTGCAGCCAGGACGGCAGGGACAAGTACGTCCTGGGCCCGGCCGAGCTCGAGGGCACGCAGCTCACCAGCGCGGTCGCCACGACCGCGACGAACAGCTCCGGGGTGAACACCGGCCAGTGGGTCGTGCGGCTGAAGTTCAACAGCGCGGGTGCCGACGCGTTCTCGAAGCTCACCACCCGCATCTCCACGCTGCCTTCGCCGCAGAACCAGTTCGCGGCGGTCCTCGACGGTCTCGTCATCACCGCCCCCACGGTGTCCCAGCGCTTCGGCGCCGACGTCGACATCGAGGGGAACTTCACCCAGGCCAGCGCCGAGGCCCTGGCCCAGCAGCTGCAGTTCGGCGCGCTGCCGGTGTCCTTCGTCGTGCAGACCCAGGAGCAGGTCTCCGCGACCCTCGGCTCGGAGCAGTTGCGCCACGGGCTGCTCGCCGGGTTGATCGGTCTGATCCTCGTCGTCGCCTACTCGCTGGTCCAGTACCGCGCGCTGGGCCTGGTGACCATCGGCAGCCTCGTGCTGGCGGCGGCGCTGAACTTCGGGGTCATCCTGCTGCTGAGCTGGCTGCAGGGCTTCCGGCTCAGCCTGGCCGCGATCGCCGGGCTCATCGTCGCCATCGGCATCACGGCCGACTCGTTCATCCTGTTCTTCGAACGCGTCCGCGACGAGATCCGCGACGGCCGCATCCTGTCCTCCGCCGTCGAGGCCGGCTGGTTCCGCGCCCGGCGCACGATCCTCGTCTCCGACGCGGTCAGCCTGCTCTCGGCCGTCGTCCTCTACGTCCTCGCCGTCGGCAACGTCCGGGGGTTCGCCTACACCCTGGGCATCACGACGATCATCGACGTCGCGATCGTGATCCTCTTCACCCACCCCGTCGTCGCGCTGCTGGCGAGGACGAAGTTCTTCGGTGGTGGGCACAAGTGGTCCGGTTTCGACCCCGAGCACCTCGGGTCCGTCGTGGCCCGGGTCGCCCTGCACCACGGCGAGCACCGGCCCACCGTGGCCGAACGCCGTGCGGCGGAACGGGAGAAGGCCCGGGCGACATCCGGGTCGGGCGGCGGTCAGGGTGAGGGCGAGCCGGACTCCGGCCGCGACGAGAACGAGGCGGGTTCCTGATGGGCATGGCGCAACTGGGCAACCGGCTCTACACCGGTGAGTCCTCCTTCGACTTCGTCGGCCGCCGCAAGCTGTGGTTCCTCATCGCGGGTGCGCTCGTGCTGATCTCGGCGATCCTGCTGGTCAAACCCGGACTCACCTACGGCATCGAGTTCGAGGGGGGCGCGGAGTTCCGCGTCTCCGGGACCACGAACCAGGACGCCGCCCGCGAGGCGGTCCAGGCGGTCCTCCCGGACGCCGTGCCGACGGTGACCACCGTCGGCGGGAACGGGCTCCGGGTCCAGACCGAGACGGTCAGCACGACGCAGCTCGACGAGATCCGGGCCGAGCTCGCGCAGAAGCTCGGGGTCTCCCAGAACGACGTGAACCCCTCGAGCATCGGTCCGAGCTGGGGCGCGGACGTGACCAACAAGGCCCTCACCGGTCTGATCGTCTTCCTCGTCATCGTGTCCATCGTCATGGCGCTGTACTTCCGGGCCTGGACGATGGCGATCGCCTCGCTCGTCGCGCTGTTCCACGACCTGCTGATCACCGCCGGGGTCTACGCCCTCGTCGGCTTCGAGGTCACGCCGGCCTCGGTGATCGGGTTCCTGACGATCCTCGGCTACTCGCTCTACGACACCGTCGTGGTCTTCGACAAGGTCCGCGAGAACACCGACGGCGCCTTCCTCAAGAAGGACCGCACCTTCGGTGACGCGGCCAACCTCGCGATCAACCAGACCGTCGTGCGTTCGGTGAACACGACCGTCGTGGCCCTGCTGCCCGTCGCCGCGATCCTCTTCATCGGGGACCTGCTGCTCGGCGCGGGCACGCTGCGCGACATCAGCCTCGCGCTGTTCGTCGGCATGCTCGTCGGGGCGTACTCGTCGATCTTCGTCGCCACGCCGCTGCTGGTCGTGCTCCGTTCCCGTGAGGCGCGGGTCAGGCAGCTCGACCGCGACGTCCGCGAGGGCGTCACCGCCGAACCCGTCACCGCGGGCGACCCGGCGTGAGCCGGGTGCTGACCGTGCCCGACGCCGAGCGCGTCGCGGCCACGGTGGTCGCCGGCTTCCGCGACGTCCCCGACTTCCCCGAACCGGGGGTCGTCTTCAAGGACATCACCCCGCTGCTGGCCGACGCGTCGGCGTTCGCGACGGTCGTCGCGGCGCTGGCCGAGGTGGCCCGGGCGGCCGGCGCCACCGCCGTGGCGGGGATCGAGGCCCGCGGGTTCATGCTCGCCGCCCCGGCCGCCGAACGCGCCGGGCTGGGGTTCTGGCCCATCCGCAAGGCCGGGAAGCTGCCCGCGCCCGTGCACCGGCGCGACTACGCCCTGGAGTACGGCACCGCCGCCCTGGAACTGTCGGCGCACACCGTCGGTGCGGGGGAGCGGGTCCTCGTCGTCGACGACGTCCTCGCCACCGGCGGAACGGCCCGCGCGGCGTGCGAGCTGCTGGAGGAGGTGGGGGCCGAGGTGGTCGGCCTGGCCGTGCTGCTCGAGCTTGGGTTCCTCGCCGGTCGTCCGCAGCTGGGCGAGCGTCCCGTCGTGGCCCTGCACACCGAGGCCTGAGCGCAGGTCGGCCCGTCCTCCTCCCCTTCCGTCCGCGTTCACCTAGACTGGTGCCCGGACGAACGGAGGGGCGACATGGCCGACGGCACCGAGACTCACGCCACTGCCACGAGTGCGCCCGACACACCGGCGCAGGTGGAATCCCCGACGCAGGGGTCCGTGGTCCCCGCACCGGCACCGCAACGCCGTCCCCCCACGGGTCGACCCAACGGGCCGGAACGACGTCGCGGCACGGAGGCGCAGCACACCGGTCCGGTCACCGCCGGGCGGATGCTCTCGCGCCTCGCGCGCTTCGGCCAGCACCGCCAGTCCAGCGTCTCGCCGGTGCTGGAACCGTTGCTGCGCACCGTCTCCAACACCCACCCGAAGGCGGACCTGTCCGTCGTCGAGAAGGCCTTCGACCGCGCCGAGCGCGCGCACGACGGCCAGCGCCGCAAGAGCGGCGACCCCTACATCACCCACCCCGTCGCGGTCGCGACGATCCTCGCCGAGCTCGGCATGACCCCGTCGACGCTCGCCGCGGCGCTGCTGCACGACACCGTCGAGGACACCGACTACACGCTGGCGAACCTGCGCGCCGACTTCGGTGACGAGATCGCCGTCCTCGTCGACGGCGTCACGAAGCTCGACAAGGTCACCTACGGCGACGCCGCGCAGGCCGAGACCGTCCGGAAGATGGTCGTGGCGATGGCCAAGGACATCCGCGTCCTGGTCATCAAGCTCGCCGACCGCCTCCACAACGCCCGGACCTGGCGCTACGTGTCGGCGGCCTCGGCGGAAAAGAAGGCCCGCGAGACCCTCGAGATCTACGCCCCCCTGGCCCACCGGCTGGGCATGAACACCATCAAGTGGGAGCTGGAGGACCTGTCGTTCGCGACGGTCTACCCCAAGGTCTTCGACGAGATCGTCCGCCTCGTGGCCGACCGGGCGCCCGCGCGCGAGGAGTACCTGCAGGGCGTCCGCGCGCAGATCGAGGACGACCTCAAGAGCGCCCGGGTGCGGGCGACGGTCACCGGCCGGCCCAAGCACTACTACTCGATCTACCAGAAGATGATCGTGCGCGGCCGCGACTTCGCCGAGATCTACGACCTCGTCGGGGTGCGGGTCCTGGTCGACTCCGTCCGCGACTGCTACGCCGTCCTCGGTGCGCTGCACGCGCGCTGGAACCCGGTACCCGGCCGGTTCAAGGACTACATCGCGATGCCCAAGTTCAACATGTACCAGTCGCTGCACACGACGGTCATCGGACCCGAGGGCAAGCCCGTCGAGATCCAGATCCGCACCTACAACATGCACCAGCGCGCCGAGTACGGCGTCGCGGCGCACTGGAAGTACAAGGACGACCCGAACGCCGTCGGCGGCGGCGGGGCGCAGAACGAGATGGACTGGCTGAAGGCCGTCGTCGACTGGCAGCGCGAGTCCGCCTCCAGCGACTTCCTCGACGACCTGCGCTGGGAGATCAACGCCGGTCAGGTGTTCGTCTTCACCCCCAAGGGCGACGTGCAGGAACTGCCGGCCGGCTCCACCCCGGTCGACTTCGCCTACGCCGTGCACACCGAAGTCGGCCACCGCACGATGGGCGCCCGCGTCAACGGCCGCCTCGTCCCGCTGGAGTCGACCCTCGACAACGGCGACCTCGTCGAGATCTTCACCTCCAAGGCCGACGGTGCCGGGCCCAGCCGTGACTGGCTGCAGTTCGTCAAGAGCCCGCGGGCGCGCAACAAGATCAAGCAGCACTTCTCGAAGGAACGGCGCGAGGAGGCGATCGAGGACGGCAAGGACGAGATCGCCCGTGCGATGCGCAAGCAGCACCTGCCGTTGCAGCGTCTGCTGTCCCACGACTCGCTGCTCGTCGTCGCCCGCGAACTGAACCACCCCGACGTCTCGGCGCTCTACGCGGCGGTGGGGGAGCGTCACGTCTCCGCGGCCCACGTCGTGGAGAAGCTCATCGCCGCCGTCGGCGGGGAGGCCGCCGCCGAGGAGGACCTCGCGGAGGCGACCACTCCGGGGCAGGCCCGGCCGAGTCGCAGCAGCGGTGGCGCCGGGGTCGTCGTGGCCGGAGCGGACGACGTGTGGGTCAAGCTCGCCCGCTGTTGCACTCCCGTGCCGCAGGACCCGATCGTCGGGTTCGTCACCCGGGGTGCCGGGGTCTCGGTGCACCGGGAGGACTGCGAGAACGTGACGATGCTGCGCAACGAGCCCGAGCGGATCGTCGACGTGCAGTGGGCCTCGGCCATCGCGACCGGTCAGACCCGGCTCTTCCTGGTGCAGATCCAGGTGGAGGCGCTGGACCGAGCACGTCTGCTCTCCGACGTCACCCGAGTCCTCTCGGACAACCACGTGAACATCCTGTCCGCGACGGTGTCGACGAGCCGGGACCGGGTGGCTCTGTCGAAGTTCTCCTTCGAGATGGCCGAACCCAACCACCTCAGCCAGGTGCTGAACGCGGTGCGCCGCGTCGACGGGGTCTTCGACGCCTACCGGGTCATGGCGTCGCGTCCGACGAAGGCCTGACCTCCTCCCGCGGGCGGGGTGCCCGCGGGAGGTCGAGGGCCCGGCGGGCGGTGCGCACCCCGCCGCGCCCGCGCGCCCGGTCGCTGGCGTCCTGGAGGTCCCCGTCCGACAGGAGTCCCGCGTCGAGCATCCGCTCGCGCAGCCACGGTGCGCGGTGGGGTCGGACGGCGGCGACGTCGAGCAGCGTGCGAGCGGGTGTCGTGAGGGCCAGCCCGGCGAGTTCCTGCACGTCACCAGGTGCGGGCCGCACGCGGGAGAAGCTCAACCGCAGCGGAGCGTGGGGGAGTTCGGGGAGGCGCCCGCCCGCGACCTGGACCTCGTGCGGTGCGGGCAGCGGTCGGCCCAGGTGCACCCAGGCCGCGGCGTCGGCGATGACCACGACACCGGCGGGGACGAACAGAGCGAGGGCGCGGGCGCGCAGAGTCGCGTCCAAGGCCACGTCGGCCGCGAGGACCACGTCCCCGACGACCTGCTGCAGGAGCCCGTCGCGGACCTCACGGTCAGCCGCCGCCGCTGCGGCCCGACCCTGCGGTCGCCACGGGGTGTCACCGCTGCCGACGGCACCTCGGACCAGGACGGAGGTCAACCACTCGTCGCGCACGCCACCCAGTCCACACCGTGGACGGGAGCGTGCGCGACGAGCGCCTCGGACCTGTGGACAGCTCAGGCGTCGCGCAGGGTGGCCTGGGCGGCGTCCAACCAGGCGCGACGGGCCCGGAGGGCTTCCTCGGCGCGGGCCAGCGCCCGGGCGTCACCCTTGGTGCGGGCCTTCTCGACGTCGGCCTCGAGGTCGCGGATGGCGTTCTCGAGCTGGCTGGCGAGGCCACCGGCCCGGGCCTGGGCCTCGGGGTTGGACCGCGACCAGCGGGCCTGCTCGGCGTCGCGGACGGCGGTCTCGACGGCGCGCAGGCGACCTTCGACCCGGCCGAGGTCGGTGCGCGGCACCTTGCCCGCGGCCTCCCACCGGTCCTGGATGGAGTTGAGGGCCTTCTTGGTCGCGTTGAGGTCCTTGATCGGCAGCAGCGCCTCCGCCTCGAGCAGCAGAGCCTCCTTCGCGACGAGGTTCTCGCGGAACTCCTCGTCCACCTCGTCGTTGGCCGCGGTGCGCGCGGCGAAGAAGACGTCCTGGGCCGCGCGGAAGCGGTCCCACAGGGTGTCGTCGTCCTTGCGGCCGAGGCGACCCGCCGCCTTCCAACGGTCCATCAGGGCGCGGTAGGCGTTGGTCGTGCCGCGCCAGTCGGTGGAGGTGGACAGCGCCTCCGCCTCGGCGACGAGGGTCTCCTTCTCGGAGCGGATGGTGCTGCGTTCCTCACCGAGGGCGGCGAAGTGGTGACGGCGCATCTTGTCGAAGGCGCTGCGGGCGTGGCTGAAGCGCTTCCACAGGTCGTCCTCGCTGCGCTTGTCGAGGCGACCTTCGCGCTGGGCGGCCTTCCACTCCTCGAAGAGGGTGCGCAGGCGTTCGCCGGAGGAACGCCACTGGACCTTCTCGGGGTCCTGACCGGCGATCTGCTCGGCCTCCTCGACGATCGCGAGCCGACCGGCGCGCAGTGTCTCGCGCTGGGCGGCGCGGGCGCGGTCGGCGGCGGCCCGGGCCTCGTCGGCGACGGTGGCCAGCGCCTCCACGCGGGCGGCGAGGGCGTCGAGGTCACCGACGGCGCGGGTCTCGGCGAGCGCGGTGCGCAGCGTGGCGACCCCGGAGACGATGTCCTTGCCGGCCAGTTCGGTGCTGCGCAGGCGCTGCTCGAACAGGTCGACCTGGGCGACGACCTCCCCGTACTTGCGCACGAAGTAGGCGATCGCCTCCTCGGGCGTCGCGTCGGGGTAGGCGCCGACCTCGTGCTCACCGTCGGCGCGGCGGACCCAGACGGTGCCGTTGTCGTCGACGCGCCCGAAGGCGGCGGCCGCCTCGCGGTCCACCGAGGTCAGGTGCCCGACCTCGGGGCCCGCCTCGGTGGTCGACGGTGCGACGACGGCCGGGGCGGGGGTGGGACGCGGGGTCGGGCGCGGCACGGCCGGCGTCGGGCGCGGGCCGGGGGCCGGAGTGGGGTCGACCGGCTGCTCCGCCGGGGGGCCGGCTTCGGGCTGCGGCTCCGCCGTCACCTCGGAAGGTTCCTCCGACGACGCCTCTGACGACGCCTCCGACGGCGCCTCCGACGAGGACTGCGGCGCCTCCGACGCGGGGTCGGCCTCGGCCGCCGGCGTCTCGGCCGCCGTCACGTCCTGCTGCGCGGCAGCCGTCTCCGGTGCCTCCGGGGTCGCTTCGGTCGGGGTCTCGGGGGTGTCCGCCACGTCCGTGAGGGACGCCGGCTCCTGGGGCTGCTCGGTCACCCGCCTGATTCTAGGTCCCTCGGGCCCCGATCGGAGCAGGCAGTCACGGCGTGCCCGGTCCTGATCGCGGGGTGTGAGCGACGTCGTCCCCGTCAGCGGCGCGAACTAGGGTGCGTGACGTGCTCATCGACACGGTCGAGGCGACCGTCTTCGGGACCAACTGCTACGTGGTCGCACCCCGGGCCGGGGAGGAGTGCGTCGTCGTCGACCCGGGCGTCGACGTGGCCGACCGCCTGGCCGAGGTCCTGCGCCGGCACCGGTTGAAACCCGCCGCGGTCCTGCTGACCCACGGGCACCTCGACCACACGTACTCCGTCACCCCCGTGTGCGGGGCGCACGGTGTCGCCGCGACGATCCACCGCGCCGACGCGTACCGGCTGAAGGATCCGCTGGCCGGGATCGGGGCACCCCTGCGCCACGCCCTGGAGGCCACGACGGGCACCGTGCAGTGGCGCGACCCCGACGACGTCGTGACCGTCGAGGACGGGGCCTCCCTGCAGGTCGCGGGCCTCTCGATCGCCGTCCAGCACGCACCCGGGCACACCGAGGGGTCCGTGCTCTTCTCGGTCGACCGGGCCGGAGAGCCCGACCTGCTGCTGTCCGGGGACGTGCTCTTCGCCGGCTCCATCGGACGGACCGACCTGCCCGGCGGGGACCACCAGGCGATGCTGCGCAGCCTGCTGACGCGGGTGCTGCCGCTGGAGGACGCCACCGACGTGCTGCCGGGGCACGGGCCGGCGACGACGATCGCCCGCGAACGCGCGACCAACCCCTACCTGCAGCAGCTGGCCCGTCTCGCCGGCGGGTCCTGAGGTCAGTCCGCCACCCGCAGCCCGAGGTGCTCGGCGAGCAACGGCGCGAGGCGGAGGAGCTGGAGCTCGCTGATCCGGGCGCCGCGCAGCGACCCGACCCCGCTGACGGCCTCGACGTCGGCCCCGCTCAGGTCGACACCGCTCAACCGGGCCGAGGTCACGTCCAGGTGCCCGATCCGGCAGTCGAGGAACCGCACCCGCGTGAGGCCCGCGCCGGAGACGTCGACCTCACGCAGGTCGCACCCGGTGAAGGTGACGTCGGTCAGCGACGCCTCGCGCAGGTTCACGAAGTCGAAACGGCCACCGCGGACCGCCACGCGCGTCCACTGCGCCGCGGAGAGGTCCCACGCGCCGATGCGGCAGTCCTCGACGACCACCTCCTGCCAGGTGGAGGAGCGCCACGGCGCCTCGGTCGCGGCGAGCGCGGCGATCCGCACGTCGACCAGGCGGGCCCCCGCCAACGCCAGCCCGTCGGCGCGCACCCGGGACAGCACGCACCCCAGGAACCGCGCGTCCCGGGCGTCGACGCCGCTGAGGTCCCCGCAGGTCGCCTCGCCGAAGAGGAGTCCGTCGTGGGACTCACCCGCCCTCGGCGGCCGCGTCGCCGCCTCGAGGGTGGACTCGTCGAGCGGGAGGTCGGGGGTGGGCGTCGCCGGCTCCTCGGAGCGGCGGCCGGGCTTCTTCGGCACAGCGCCACTGTGCCCGATCAGCCGCGGTGCCCGATCAGCCGCTGTGCCGGACTAGCCGACGCCGACGTCCTCCGCCGCGAAGCCCAGCACCCGCGCGCCACCGCCGGGGCCGTTGAGGACGCGTCCGCGCGCGACGACCATCCCGTGCCGCGGCGGCGCGATCCGGAAGCGCACGTCGTAGGGCAGTCCGGTCGAGGCGGAGGAGCGCAGCGCCGAGGAGACGAGTGAGCGGTCCTCGTCGTGGACGCTGCGCCGCAACCACTCCGGCAGCGACGCGACCCCGGGGTGCTGACCGAGGCCGTAGAGGACGCCGCTGCGGGCGTCCCAGGCGACGGTGTCCGCGGTGGCGTCGTACTCCCACGCCCCGGTCGACTCGCTCGGCAGCGCGGCCTCACCGGCGACCCGCAGGTCGATGAGGCGGCCCGTCGGCGGCAGCACACCGGCGAGGCGGGCCCGCAGGGCGGGCGGCACGAGGTGCAGGGTGGCGGAGCTGCGGACGTCGGCGAGGACCCGGGCCAGCGCCTCGTAGCCCAGGCCGTCCCCCTGGACGACGAGCCGGTCGTCGACCCCGTGCTGGTCGTCGACGGCGACGGCGTCCACGAGCACGGTCAGCACCGGGTCGGGAGCCTCGGGGAGCTCGTCCCCCCAGAGGGCCTCCAGGTCCGCGCGCACGCGCTCGGCGCGGTGCCGCAGGTGGTGCTCGCGGCTCAGGGCGTCCGACACGCAACCTCCCAGGGACGATCGACGTCGGACATCCCCCAGCCGACGCGCGCAGCCGTCCGAGCGCAGGCTCCAGCGCGGCTGGGGATCAGTCAACCGTTCCCGCGACGCTCCGACAAGAGGTGCGCGCCGGGGGGTGCGCCACCCGGGGTGGTGCCGCGGGGGATGCCGGTGACACGCCGGCCGGCCTGGGCGCGGCGGGGGCTCACGCGGTGGCCGGCTCCTCGCCCCTCCGCCATCGCCGTCCCCCACCCGCACCGGGGCGCCGTCGTCTCCTCCGCCCGTGTCGTGGTCCCGTGCTCGACCGCGTCCGTGCCCCGTCGTCGCCACCACGCTGCTCCCGGCAGCCGAGCCCGTCGGAGACCTCGTCCCGATCCCTCGACCGTCACCGCCGGCCCGAGACGCCACGGTCGACGCTTGCAGCCGCGTCGACCTGCCTCCTGCACCAGACGAGCTCCTGCAGGACGAGGGCGCAGTCGGCGGGTGGCCAGGGGATCGCTCAGGGCACCGTTCCCGTGCCAGGCACCACCGAGCGCGCCCGCGTGGAGGAGGACGCCGCGGCGGCGCAGGTGGTCCTCACCGGTCAGGCCCTGCTCGACATCGACGAGACCGTCCCCGGCGGCAGCGTGACCGGAGCGCGCACCACCGACGCCGCGCTGGCCAGGGACCGTCTGTGAACCACCGTCGCCGAGGCGGGGCGATGACCCGGTGGCTGATCACCGCACCACACCGCCCCGGCGCTGCACACGGGGCGTCCTGCTGCAGGTCCTGGTCCTGACGCCGCTGGTGTCGGCGACGGTGTTGAGGTTCGCCCCCTCGGCGCCGCGCTGCCGACCTGGAGCTGCGACCGTTGACGTCGCCCACTGCGTGCGAACGACCTGACGACTTCACGGTCTCCCCTCGAACAGCGCGCTCGCGCGCCGTGAGCTGAACTTCCCGGGCTCAGTGGCCGCACTTGTCCTTGTTCTTGTTGTTGGCCGCGCAGGTGCTGGTGCTCGCCGAGGGGGTAGGGGTCGTGACCGGCGTCGTGGTGGCGGTCACCGTGCCCGTCGGGGTCCCGGTGGGTGTCCCCGTGGCGGTGACGGTGGGGGTGGCCGTCCCGGTCGGGGTGCCCGTCGGCATCGCCCCGGGCCCCGTCGGCGTCCCCGTGGGGGCAGCGGTCGTCGATGATCGAGGACTGGGCGGTGAGGGGGTGGACGGGCGCACCGGAGCGCTCGTGCTCACCGCGGGGGCCGGGGTGCCCGTCGCCGACGCAGGACGAAGGCCCGTCACGGCGTGGGCGGCGGTGGACAGGGTCGTGCGGGCCGCCGGCGACGTGGTCGTGGCCGCGGGCGCCGCAACCGGCACCGCCGCAACAGGCACCGCCGCCGCGGCAGCGGACGGGGGAGTCGACGGCAGGAGCGACGGCAAGGTGGACGGCGTCACCACGGACGCCGTGAGGGCCGGAGTCGCGGTGGACGTCGCGGCGACGGCCCGGCCGGAGGGGACCGGGGCGGTGGCGACGGTGCCCGGGGCGCGCGTCTCGGCGGCGGCGGAGGTCGAGGCGGCGGTGATCGCGGCAGACCCGGCGCCGACCCCCACGGCTGCGGACAGCAGCGCGGCCGCGACCTGGCCGCCGGCGGTCTGCGCGACCGACGCGGTAGTGGACAGCGCCTGCGCGGGGGCGGCCCCCACCCCCGGCAGGGCCGCCAGCACGGTCGCGGGGCCGGCGATCCGGCGCAGGCGCCCGATGCCGACGGAGAGGAACGCGCGCACGACCTCAGGGTCGAACTGCTGCCCCGCGCAGCGGGTGATCTCGGCGCGGGCCTGCTCGGCGGGCATCGGCTTCTTGTAGGCGCGGGCGGAGGTGATGACGTCGTAGGTGTCGGCCACGGCGATGACGCGGGCGGCGAGGGAGATCTCCTCCCCGGCGAGGCCGTGGGGGTAGCCGCCGCCGTCGAAGCGTTCGTGGTGCTGCTCGACCCCGTCCAGCCAGTCCCCCAGCCACCCGCGCAACGGCTGGACGAGTTCCCCGCCGTGGTGGGGGTGCTGCTGCAGTTGCGCCCACTCCTCCTCGGTGGGGCGGCCGTCCTTGTTGATGATCTCCACGGGGACGTGGACCTTGCCCACGTCGTGCAGCAGGGCCACCCAGCTGAGGCGGTCGACGTCCTCGTCGGACAGGCCCAGCTCGCGCCCGATCAGCGCCGCGTAGGCCTGGACCCGCTCGCCGTGGGCGCGGGTGCGGTCGTCGTGGCCGGCGAGGGTGCCGACGAGGGCCAGCAACCGCTGCGCGGTGCTCTCCTCGACGGCCCCGGCCTTGCCCGCCGGCTTCCTGCCCCCCTCCAGCGCCGCGGGGGTCCAGGTACGGCGGGCCACCTCGAAGCGGCTGGGCACCCGGTCGGGCAGCACCAGGCTCAGGCGCAGCAACGCCGACAGCGGCAGCAGTCCGCGCAACCAGCGGGAGACCAGGACGAGGACTCCGGTCGAGACCCCCACCACGAGCAGCAGCCACACCGGCCAGGGCAGTCCGGTCGCCGTCGCGGGCAGCCAGTGCGCGGCCCCGGCGCCGACGATCAGGGCGATCACCAGCGGCCCGGACGTGGACGCTGCCCGCACCAGGGCAGCCGCCAGAGGTCGCGGCCGCCAGGTGGTGGAGGCCTGGTCTCCGTAGTTCTGCGTGGGTCCAGTGGCCATTGACGAGGAATCGAACGGGAAGGGCGGGAACCTGAGGGACTGCAGCGGTACTTCACCCGTGTGGACGGTGCCGATCCACCGAACGGTCGCCCTCCACCGCGGATGCCTCGACCGCTGCCGGGACAGCTCGGGGTCCTCCCCAGGAGGTGGCTCGGTCTCGAGGAAGAGCGCCAGGTCGCTGGTCCGAGACGCGGCGCAGAGGCAGGTGCTGCTCAGGAGCGAGGTAGATCCGCACCCGGTGACGACGACCGTCCGGAGTCAGCCGGTCAGCATCACGCCGGTCCACCAACCGCCACCCGACCGTTCGTAGAGCCCGACCGCCGGGCCGCCGTCGTCGACCACGTCGAGCATGAGCTGGAGCTCTCGCTCCTCGCTCGAGCGCTGCGCCTCGGCGAGCAGCGCAGCACCGAGACCAAGACCTCGACCCCGGGCGGCCGGAGACACGAACAAGCGCGAGACGCTCGACCGGGACCCCGAGCAGGGCGGCCACCACCGGGTCGTCGACGTCACCTACCACGCAGACGTGTCCCAGCACGATCCTGTCGTCGTCGAGGCCGACCCACGCAGCGGCACATCCGGCAGGACTGAGCCAGCCCGCGGGATCGTGCGGCCAGTACGTCGGGTAGACGTCGAGGACGTGCACCGCCTCGAGCGCCTCGACGCAGGTGGACAGGTCTTCGTCAGCACGCCCGCGAACGATCACGAGCCGAGGATGGCGGACGCGCGATGCGGAGCCCAGCCTGTCGACGTCACGGACACGGCGAGAGTCAACCCTGGGACCGGCTACCTGGACTGAGCGTTGCTGCGGTACGCCGCCCTGCGCCCGACGTCACGGTCATCCCGCGTCGTGAGCGCTGTCGCCGGCGGCCGCGACGCTGCGGCCTCGCCGAAGAGCAGACGCGCGACGCAGGCGCGGTGTCCCGAGCGAACGGCACCCTTCCCTAGGGTTCGACGATGACCGAGGTGAGGCCCGCCGTCCTCGAGGACGCCGACCAGCTCGCACGCCTCCACGTCGACACCTGGCGCGCCACCTACACGGGCCTCGTCCCCGACAGGGTGATCGCGGGACTGTCGCTGAGCAGCTCCGTCCAGCGGTGGCGTGACGTACTGCCCACCACCCCACCACGACACTGCCTCGTCGCTCTCGACGTCACCGGAGACGTCATCGGCTTCGTGCGTCACGGCCCCAGCCGCGACGAGGGAGCAGCACCCACCACCGGTGAGGTCCAGTCCCTCTACGTCCACCCCGAGCACTGGAACACCGGGGCCGGGCGAGCACTGCTCGACACCGCCACCGCCGAGCTGCGCGATGACGGCTTCACCGACGTGACCCTGTGGGTCCTGACCGGCAACGCCCGCGCCCGGCGCTTCTACGAACGGTGCGGTTGGCACACCGACGGACGCACCCAGCAGGACCACCGACGAGGCGTCGTCCTGGACGAGGTGAGCTACCGGCGCGGCCTCTGACCCACTGACATCCATCCGGTCATCCCGCGGTGCGCGCGGTGGCTCCGGACCACCACCCCCGGTCGGTGCGGCGCTGCGCCGACCTCCACGCCCGGGGCGCCCACGTGCCGGTCGAGCACCGGTCCGCGTGGTCACGGTGTCGCCCGCGGGCCGCGGGACCGTCCTCCGGCGGACGAGCGCGCAGGAGGGCGAGTTCCCCCTCGGGGCCGCGCCGGAACGGAGCTCCGCAGACGCCACGTCGCGCTACGTCGGGCCACGTCGGGCCACCCGGCCTCTCCCCACCGGCCTCTTCCCGCCGGGACTCCAGGACGTCGTGGGCCTCAGCGGGTCTCACCCGTTCGTCCGAACTCGATTCACCCGTTCACCGACCCCGTTCTCGGTTCAGACCGGGACGTTGAGGGCCGAAGTAACAGGGGACACCACCGGGCAGCGGATCGACCGCCGTCCGCAGCCCCACCTACGGAAGGACCTGACGTGACCAACGTCGACGCCACCCTGAAGGCCTGCCTCGAGATCGACGGCGCCACCGCCGCGGCCCTCGTCGACTACGAGTCCGGCATGTCGCTCGGTCAGGCCGGGGGCGGCGCCCTCGACCTCGACGTCGCCGCCGCCGGCAACACCGACGTCGTCCGCGCCAAGCTGCGCACCATGCAGCGCCTGGGCCTGTCCGAGCAGATCGAGGACATCCTCATCACCCTCGGCACCCAGATCCACCTGATCCGTCTCATCCAGTCGCAGTCCGGCCAGGGCCTGTTCCTGTACCTGGTGCTGAAGAAGGACTCCTCGAACCTCGCCATGGCCCGTCGCCAGCTGACGATCCTCGAGCGCGACCTCGCGATCTGACGATCCCCCCGCACGACCGCACCACCGCACCACTCGTCGGCGGTCGGCCGGACGCCTCACCGCGTCCGCGTCCGACCGCCGACGCGCGCAGCACCCACCCCGCCTCCCGAGGAGCTCCGTGAGCAGCCCCGCCCGCAAGATCGTGGTCACCGGACCCTTCGGGGCCGGCAAGACCACGTTCGCCACCACCGTCACCGAAGGCCTCGGTGGGGGGACGCTCGTGACCACCGAGACCGGGGTCAGCGACGAGACGGCCGCGCTCAAGGCCTCCACGACCGTCGCGATGGACCACACCAGCTTCACGGTGCCCGCCCCCGCCACCGCCGGCTGGGGCGACGTCAAGGTCAACCTCTTCGGCACCCCGGGCCAGGAACGGTTCTCCTTCATGTGGGAACTGCTGGCCCGGAACATGGACGGCTACCTCGTCCTCGTCGACGCCAGCCGCTCCACCAGCATCGAAGCGGCCGCCGACATCGTCGGGGCCTTCCAGCGCATCGCCCCGGCCGTCCCGCGCCTGGTCGCGGTCAGCCGCTGGGCCGACCCCGCGGGCACCCGCGCGCGACTGGGGCAGCTCCTCGGCACCTCGCCGTCGGCGCTCATCGCCTGCGACCCCCGCGACCTGTCCCAGTGCACGGCCGTCCTGACCGTCCTGCTCGACGGCGTCCACACCCTCGAGAGCCGCCGCGTCGCCGCCGGCACGGACGGAGTCACAGCATGATCGTGAAGCAGCACGCGATGCGGGTCAGCGGCGCCCTCAAGCGCGACATCCCGGGGCTGCGGCGGATCCTCGTCGCCCGCACCGACGGCCTCGCCTTCCACGACGACGGCCCCGAACGGGACCACGAGTCCGCGGCGGCCATCGTCGCGACCGTCCTCGGCATCGCCCAGCGCGCCGCGGACGCCAACGTCCTCGGCCCGTTCCAGTCGACGACCGTCAAGGGCACCGACGGCGCTCTCGTCGTGTACGCCATCACCACCAGCCACATCCTCGCCGTCGTCACCGACCCCTCCGTCAACCTCGTGCTGCTCGACCGCCTCGCCCTCAAGCTGGTCGCCGACCTCGCCGGCGCCGAGTCCGGCGCGACACCGGCCCGCGCCCGCTGACCCCTCGGGGGAGTGCTCCCCGGGGTGTGGCGTTCCGTAGGATCGTCCGTGCGCACACCGCGCTCTGACGATCGAAGGGACCTCCCGTGCTCCGCACCCACGAGGCCGGCAGCCTGCGCGCCGGTCACGCCGGACAGACCGTGACGCTCACCGGCTGGGTGGCGCGTCGACGGGATCACGGGGGAGTGGCCTTCCTGGACCTGCGCGACGCCTCGGGTGTCGTCCAGGTCGTCGCCCGCGACGAGATCCTCGACGCCGGTGGTGCCCGCGACCTGCGCAACGAGTACTGCATCCGCATCACCGGCGACGTCCGGCTGCGCCCCGACGGCAACGACAACGCCAACATCCCCACGGGTGCGGTCGAGGTCGACACCACGGCGCTGGAGGTCCTCTCCGAGGCCGCGCCGCTGCCGTTCCAGATCGACGACCACCTCACCGTCGGTGAGGAGGCCCGGCTGAAGTACCGCTACCTCGACCTGCGCCGCACCGGCCCCGCGAACGCGTTGAAGCTGCGCTCGGCCGCGAACAAGGCCGCCCGCACCGTGCTCGAGGAACACGCGTTCACCGAGGTCGAGACCCCGACGCTGACCCGGTCGACCCCCGAGGGGGCGCGTGACTTCGTCGTCCCCGCGCGCCTGTCCCCGGGCTCCTGGTACGCCCTGCCGCAGAGCCCGCAGCTGTTCAAGCAGTTGCTGATGGTCGCCGGCATGGAGCGCTACTACCAGATCGCCCGCTGCTACCGCGACGAGGACTTCCGCGCCGACCGGCAGCCGGAGTTCACCCAGCTCGACATCGAGATGAGCTTCGTCGAGCAGGACGACGTCATCGCCCTCGGCGAGCAGATCGTCTCCGCGCTCTGGAAGCTCATCGGCTACGACGTGGCGCTGCCGATCCCGCGGATGACCTTCGAGGAGGCCATGCGCCGCTACGGGTCGGACAAACCCGACCTGCGCTTCGGCATCGAACTCGTCGAGTGCGCGGAGTTCTTCGCCGACACGAGCTTCCGGGTGTTCCAGTCGCCGTACGTCGGTGCCGTCGTCATGCCGGGCGGGGCCTCCCAGCCGCGCAAGACCCTCGACGCCTGGCAGGAGTGGGCCAAGCAGCGCGGAGCCCGCGGGCTGGCCTACGTCCTCGTCGGCGAGGACGGCGAACTCGCCGGTCCGGTCGCCAAGAACCTCTCCGACACCGAACGTGCCGGTCTCGCCGCGCACGTCGGCGCGAACCCCGGCGACTGCATCTTCTTCGCCGCCGGCGCCGTGAACCCCTCCCGGGCCCTCCTCGGAGCCGCACGCGCCGAGATCGCCCGGCGCACCGGCGCGATCGACGAGAACGCGTGGTCCTTCCTCTGGGTCGTCGACGCACCCATGTTCAAGTCCGCGGCCGAGGACGACGACGTGTCGATCGGCGGCGGGAGCTGGAACGCCGTGCACCACGCCTTCACCGCCCCGAAGCCCGAGCACCTCGACACCTTCGACACCGACCCGGGGTCCGCGCTCACCAACGCCTACGACATCGTCTGCAACGGCAACGAGATCGGCGGCGGCTCGATCCGCATCCACCGTCGCGACGTCCAGGAACGCGTCTTCGCGGTCATGGGCATCTCCGAGGCCGACGCGCGGGAGAAGTTCGGCTTCCTCCTCGACGCGTTCTCCTTCGGCGCCCCGCCGCACGGCGGGATCGCCTTCGGCTGGGACCGCGTCGTCGCCCTGCTCACCGGTTCCGACTCCATCCGCGAGGTCATCGCCTTCCCCAAGTCCGGCGGCGGCTACGACCCGCTGACGGCCGCGCCCGCGCCCATCACGGCGCAGCAGCGCCGCGAGGCCGGGGTCGACTTCAAGCCCGAGGCCAAGAAGCCGGCGGAGACCGTCGAGGCGTGATCCGGTCCGCCCTGGGGTGTGCCGTCCTGTTCGTGGCGCTCGCGGTCCTCGTGACCACGGGCGCCACGGCGCGTCCGGACCAGTTCCTCTCCGAGCTCGGGACGGCGGCCGCGGGCGCCCACCCCGGGCTCACCCGCGTCGCCCAGGTCGTCGAGGCCGTCACCCAGCCCGTGTGGGTGTACCTGGCGGGTCTGCTCGGCGTCGTGACCGTCTGGCGCCGCGGACGTCGGCGGGCCGCGGTGGCTGCGCTGGTCGCGGGTGCGGTCGCGTCGGTGACGTCCCCGGCGTTGAAGGCGGCCTTCGACCGGGGACGTCCGGCCGTCGACCTCGGGTACACCACCGCCGGCGGCGGGTCGTTCCCCTCCGGGCACGCCCTGGCCTCGGGGACGGTGGTGCTGCTGTTCGTGCTCGTCCTGGTGCCCGCCCGGTGGCGTTCCCGCACGATCGTCCTGGGTTCCCTGGAACTCGGGGTGGTCGCGGTGGACCGGGTCTGGGTGGGCGCGCACTGGCCCAGTGACGTGCTGGCCGGGTTCCTGCTGGCGGGTCTGATCGTCCTGCTCGCCGCCCGGTCCGCGTCAGAGGCTGACGGTGACCCAGCCGGTGCGGCGGGTGGTCCCGGTCCCGAGGTTCGCGGGTAGCGCCGCGGGGGACACCTCGCTGACGCGCACCGGCGCGCGGTGGCCGGCGTCGACGGTCGTGGGTTCGGCCTGCGCCGCCCCGGCGAGCCCGAGGCTGCCCACCCCGGTGACGAGGCCGACGGCGAGGAGGCGGCGGGGGAGGCGGTTCGTGCGGGTGCGCTGCGTCATGACGTCATCCTGGGCCCGGGGGTTCTGCGCGGCCCGGGAGGTTCCTGTGCGGTGGCCCAGCCCGCACCCGGCTCCCGACGACAGCGAGCGTGGTCCCGCGGGACCACGCTCGTTGTCGTGCCGACCGGGTCAGGAGGCCGTGAGGTCGTAGACCGTGGTGCCGTCGACCGTGGTCGCGGTGAAGTTCGCCGCGACCCACTCGGAGATCTCGTTGGCGTCGTCGCTGCCCCCGGAGGTGGTGGAGGCCATCGAGGAACTCGCGACGTAGTAGTGGATGTCGCCGGCCGCGACGTGGGCCTGGAACTGGGCCAGGGTCGGCGCCGGGTCGGTGCCGTTGAACCCGCCGACGGCCATGACCGGTTCCTGGGTGGCGAGCTGGTACCCGGCCGCGTTGTTCGAACCCGTCGTGGCCGCGACCCACGCGTAGGAACCGGCGTCGGCCTCGAGGAGGGCGGTGAGCGCGGCACCGGGGGTGCTGGCGCCCAGCAGGCCACCGGCCCCGCCACCCCGCGCGGACCGCGTCCCGAGTCCGGTGCCGGCGGAACCCGTCGTGCCGCCCGTCCCGGTCGGCGGCCCGAACGTCCGCTGACCGCTCTGACCGCCGGCCCCGCCCTGGGCGAACATCCCGCTGAACTGACCGCCCCCGCGGGTGCCGGGCACCCCGCCGGCCATGCCGAAACCGGAGGACACCGTCGGACCCGCGGAGACGATCGCCCCGGTGTGGGCGCTCGACGCCGTCTGCAGGGAGTACGCGGTGGGACCGGCGAGGACCGCGATGGCGGTCGCGACGGCACCGGCCTGCCGCAGTGAACCGGCCAGCGGGCCACGGACGAACGCCGCCGCGACGAACCCGGCGACGGCCAGGACCCCGGCGACCAGGACGACCCAGCGCAACCACGGGACGAAGTCGGCGCTGCGGGAGAGCAGGACGACGGACCACGCCGTGCTGACCGCGACGACGACCGCGAGGACGGGGAGCGCCCACCGGGCCGACCGCAGCCGCCACAGGTCCACCGCACCCGTCGCGACCAGAGCCGCGACGGCCGGGGCCAGGGCCACCGTGTAGTAGGGGTGGATGATCCCGGACATGAAGCTGAAGGCCACGAACGTGACCAGCAACCAGCCGGCCCAGGCGAGGTAGCCGGCGCGGTGGACGTCGGTCCGCGGGGCCCGTCGGGTCACGACGAACCCGGCGATCGCGAGCAGGAACGCCGCGGGCAGCAACCAGGAGACGTTCCCGCCGAACTCGGAGGAGAACATCCGCCCGAGACCGGTCTCGCCCCAGCCGTGGGTGGCCCCGACGCTCCCGGTCTCGTCGCCGGTCAGGCGACCGAAGCCGTTGTAGCCGAACGTCAGTTCCAGGAACGAGTCGTCCTGCGAGCCGCCGACGTAGGGGCGCCAGGAGTCCGGGACGAGTTCGACGACCGCGACCCACCAGCCGCCGGCCAGCACCACCGCGCCACCCGCGACCAGCAGGTGCCGGACGCGACGGCCGAGGCCGTGCGGCGCCGCCCACAGGTAGGCCAGTCCGAGGCCGGGCAGGACGAGGAACACCTGCAACTGCTTGGTGAGGAAACCCAGGCCGATGAACACCCCGGCCCAGCACAGGAACCGGGCCCGGCCGGTGTCGACCGACGTCAGGACCGCCCAGGTGGCGGCGATCATCAGCAGGACCAGCAGGGCGTCGGGGTTGTTGAAGCGGAACATCAGGACCGCGACGGGCGTGGTGGCCAGCAGCGCTCCGGCGATCAGACCGGCCGCGGGGGTGCTGCGACGGCGGACGGTGGCGTACAGCAACGCCACCGCGGCGACGCCCTCGAGGGCCTGGGGCACGAGGATCGACCACGACGACAGCCCGAAGACGCGCACCGACAACCCGGTGACCCACAACGCCGCCGGGGGTTTGTCGACGGTGATGGCGTTCGCCGCGTCGGAGGAGCCGTAGAACCAGGCCTCCCACGACTGCGACCCCGCCTGCGCGGCCGCGGAGTAGAAGGGGTTCGCCCACCCCGACGCCGACAGCCCCACCACGTAGAGGACGCCGGTGGCCAGGAGGAGGGCGAGCAGGGCGGGTCGGACCCAGCGCGGATCGGCGTCGCGACCCCGCCAGACCGACGTCGTCGCGCGTCGCCACCGCCCGGTGCCCGGCGAGGTGGCGGCGGTGCGCTCGAACCGCGGGACGGCGTCGGAGGTGGTGCTCATGCGTGCTCCTGCGGGGTGTCGACGGCCTGCTCGGCCCCGGGTTGGTGGTGCCTGCGGCTGCGGAACACCCAGGAGCGCAGCAGCAGGAAGCGGACGACCGTCGCCGCGAGGTTCGCCGCGGTGAGGACCGCGAGTTCGACCCCGCGACCGGCGTCGGGGTTTCCCGCGTGCAGCGCCGACAGGCTGCCGGCGGTGATGGCCCAGCCGAGCAGGAACACGAACAGCCCCTGCGCCTGGTGGCGTCCCGCCCCGTCCCGCCCGCGGACCCCGAACGTCACGCGACGGTTCAGGGCGGTGTTCCCGACCGCGGTGACGAGGAGGGCGACGAAGTTCGCGACCTGGGCGCTGCCGAACTCCTGGAACAGCAGGTACAGCAGGGCGTAGGCGGCCGTGCTGGTCAGCCCGACCGCGATGAACCGGGTGAGCTGCCCCGCGAGCGAGGTCGGGACACCGGCGAGGGCGGCGGGCTGCGGGCCGCGGCCAAGGCTGGCGCGGATCTCCTTCAGCGGCAACCGGCCCGAGGCCATCGCCCCCGCGAGCCGGCGGATCCCGCGCAGGTCGGCCACCGCGGTGGCGACGATGTCGACGGTGCTGTCGGGGTCGTCGACCCAGTCGACCGGGATCTCCTGGATCCGCAGGCCGGACCGTTCGGCGAGCACCAGCACCTCGGTGTCGAAGAACCAGCCGGTGTCCTCGACGAGGGGCAGGATCTCCCGGGCCACGTCGGCGCGGAGGGCCTTGAAACCGCACTGGGCGTCGGTGAAGCGCACCCGCAGCGTGCCGTGCAGGATCAGGTTGTAGCAGCGGGAGATGATCTCGCGCTTCGCGCCGCGGACGACGTGGGAACCCTTCGCCAGCCGCGAACCGATGGCGACGTCGGAGTGGCCGGAGAGCAGGCCCGCGACCAGCGGCAGCAGGGCCGCGAGGTCGGTGGAGAGGTCGACGTCCATGTAGGCGAGGACCTCGGCGTCGGAGGCGGACCAGACCCGGTTCAGCGCCCGCCCGCGCCCCTTCTCCTCGAGCCGGACGTGGCGGACGTCGGGGAGTTCCTCGGCCAGGGCGCGGGCGACCCGCGGGGTGCCGTCGGTGCTGGCGTTGTCGGCGACGGTGATGCGGGTGCGGAAGGGGAAGCGGGCCACGTGCGCGTGCAGGCGGCGGACGCAGGGTTCGAGGTCGGTCTCCTCGTTGAAGACGGGGACCACGACGTCCAGGACGGGAGCCCCGGAGGTGGCGGCGGTCGTGCCCCAGGTGGCGGTGTCCGCGGCCGGCCGGGGCCGGGGTGGCGTCGTCCCCGTGGAGGAGGTGGTCGCTGTCATGGTCCCAACCTGCTCCTGCGACCTCCGGGTGCCGTGGGCTACCGCTGTGGTCGGCCTGTGAGACCCCGCGCCCGCCACCACCGGTCTCAGCTCGAGGGCAGGGTGACGCGGAACGCCGTGCGACCGGGGCGGCTGTCCACCGTCACGGACCCGTGGTGGGAGGTCACCACGGCCTGCACGATCGCCAGTCCGAGGCCGGTGCTGCCGGCGGCCCGGGAACGCGAGGAGTCCGCGCGGGCGAACCGTTCGAACACGCGGGGGAGCACGTCGGGGTCGATGCCCGGACCGTCGTCGACGACGTCGAGGTGGGTCCTCGCGCCGTCCGGCACGATCCCGACGGTGACCGTCGTCCCCGGCGGGGTGTGGGTGCGGGCGTTGGCGAGCAGGTTCGTCAGCACCTGGTGCAGCCGGCCGGGGTCACCGACGACCTCGACGGCCTCGTCGGGCAGGTCCAGGCGCCACCGGTGGTCGCGCCCGGCGACCTGCGCGTCGCTCACCGCGTCGAGGACGGTCATCGTGAGGTCGACGGGTTCGCGGTCCAGCGGACGGCCGGAGTCGAGGCGGGCCAGCAGCAGCAGGTCCTCGACGAGACCCGTCATGCGGACCGCCTCGGACTCGACCCGGCCCATGGCGTGCGCGACGTCGGGCGGGACCTGGTCGCGGGAACGGCGGGTCAGCTCGGAGTACCCGCGGATCGCGGCCAGCGGGGTGCGGAGCTCGTGGCTGGCGTCGGCGACGAACTGCCGGACCCGTTGTTCGGACGTGTGCCGGGCTTCGAGGGCGGACCCGACGTTCTCCAGCATCCGGTTCAGCGCGAGGCCGACCTTGCCGACCTCGGTGGCGCCGTCGGCGTCGGCGTCGGGGACGCGCAGCGAGAGGTCGACCTCGCCGCGGTCCAGCTCGAGTTCGGAGACCCGGGCCGCCGTGGTCGCGACCCGTTGCAGCGGAAGGAGATCACGTCGCACCAGGAAGGAACCCACGACGGCCGCGACGGCGACGCCGCCGAGGATGACGGCGATCTCGACGCCCACGACGGTGAGCAGGGTCCGGTTCACGTCGGCCAGCGGCAAGCCGGTGACCTGCAGGGATCCGTCGATCAGGGTCTTCGCGGTGATGAGGTAGGCACCGAGGTCGGGCAGGTCGACGCGGAACCTCTCGCCGTCGGTGATGTTCTCGAGGATCTCCGACTGCGCCGAGGTGAGCGGTACGACGCAGGTTTCGCGGGCGGTGGTGTTGGAGTCGTCGAAGACCCCGGACTGGTCGGTGACGAGCGCGCCGTCGGAGTACAGGGCGTACAGGGTGCCGTCCGGTTGCCCCGGACGGGCCGCGAAGGACGGAGTGGTGCCGTCGACGCAGGTCTGCTCGAACTCCGTCGGCGGTGGGAGGTTCCCGTCGCGGCCGTCGCCCTGACCGGGGTAGTGCTGCGCGGAACGGGTCGCCGTCCGGTCCAGCTGGTCCTGCACCTGGCCCATGAGCGAGAAGTAGAGCGCTCCCGCCGTCACCACCCCGATGACGAGTCCGACCGCGACCAGCAGTGCGCTCGTCGTGAGCACGAGCCGGCTGCGCAGGGTCTGGGGCCGGCGCAGCCGGGGGAACGGGGAGGGCACCCGGGGATCAGCTCCGACGGATCGAGGGTCAGCTGGCGACGGCGACGACACCGTCGGCGGGCTTGAGCACGTAGCCGGCGCCGCGGACGGTGTGGATCATCGGGTTGCGGCCGGCGTCGAGCTTGCGGCGCAGGTAGGAGATGTAGAGCTCGACGATGTTCGCCTGGCCGCCGAAGTCGTAGTTCCAGACGCGGTCGAGGATCTGGGCCTTGGACAGCACCCGGCGGGGGTTGCGCATGAGGTAGCGCAGCAGTTCGAACTCGGTGGCGGTGAGCTTGATCTCCACGCCGTCGCGGGTGACCTCGTGGCTGTCCTCGTCGAGGACGAGGTCCCCGACGGCGAGGACGGGTTCCTGCTTCGCCGCGGCGAGACCGGAACGACGCAGCAGGCTGCGCAGCCGGGCCACGACCTCCTCCAGGCTGAACGGCTTCGTGACGTAGTCGTCACCCCCGGCGGTGAGACCGGCGACGCGGTCCTCCACGGCGTCCTTCGCGGTGAGGAAGAGGACGGGGACGTCGGTCGCGTCGGCGCGCAGGCGGCGCAGGACCTCGAGACCGTCGATGTCGGGCAGCATGATGTCGAGGATCACGGCGTCGGGACGGAACGTCCGGGCGGCGCGGACCGCGTCGAGACCGTTGCCGGCCGTCTGCACCTCCCAGCCCTCGTAGCGCAGGGTCATGCTGAGCAGCTCCGACAGCGTCGACTCGTCGTCCACGACGAGGACCCGCAGGGCGGTGCCGTCGGGGCGGGTGAGTTCCGATCGGCGGTTGGTGGTCGCGGTCATGGCTCCATGCTCGACCCTCAACCTGCCAGCTGTCGTGGGAAACCCTGAGACGGACCTGTGTGTCGTCACTGGATCGGACCAGTGAGGACCCTGTGACTGCTGGTGCGCCACTCCACCCATTCACCACGCTTCTAGGGCCCTGTCCCGCAACCCCTCTGCTCAGGAGGCGGCGAGTTCCCCGTCGACGACGGGCCGGGCCAGCGCGAGGACCTGCTCGACCGCGGGGCGGGCGGTCGAGGTCGTGCACTCGGCCCCCCACGCGGCGCAGAGCCGGCGCACCCGCTCCACGAAGCGGAGGGCGCTCGCGTCCACGGCGGTCACCTCACGGACGTCGAGGTGCACGCGGGCCCGGGGAGTCGCGAGGTGGGCGCAGTGCTGCTCCACCTGGCGGACGACGAGGGCGAGTTCCTCGGCCAGGACGAGGTCGACGTCGCCGGTGAGCGTGACCGTGAGCCGGTCCCCGTCGGTGCGGGTGCTCACGCCGGACACCGCGACGGCGTCCCGGGTCTCGGCAGGGGACTCGGCGGGGGTCTCGAGCGGGGCCCAGGTCCGTGTCGCGCCCGGGAGCTCGGCACCCCGCAGGGTCCCGGTGTCCGAGCAGGTGACGAGGTGGATGCGGAGGGGTGTGTGGGTCATCGCGGCAGCCTCGCTGCGCGGTGTGGGTGGGAGTGCGGAGGAACCTGTGACTCGGCTGCGTGCTGCGTGCCGTGTCCCGGGGAGCACGTACCTTGTCCGCGTGGCCGACCTCTTCTCCAGTGCGAGCGCGGAGGACTCCGTGGGGGCGGACGGGAGCACGACCCCGTCGGTGCTCGCCGGTGCGCCGCTGGCCGTTCGGATGCGACCGCGCTCGATCGACGAGGTCGTCGGTCAGCAGCACCTCCTGCAACCCGGCTCACCGTTGCGCCGCCTCGCCGCCGACGGCGACCTCGGTCGCGCCGGTCCGGCCTCGGTGATCCTCTGGGGCCCCCCGGGAACGGGGAAGACGACGCTGGCCAACGTCCTCGCGCACTCCGGGGGCCGCAGGTTCGCGGAACTCTCCGCGGTCACGGCGGGGGTGAAGGACGTCCGCAAGGTCATGGAGGCCGCCCGCGACGACCGCGACCTCTACCGCCGTCAGACCGTGCTGTTCCTCGACGAGATCCACCGCTTCACCAAGGCCCAGCAGGACGCCCTGCTGCCCGGGGTGGAGAACCGCTGGGTGGTGCTCGTCGCCGCCACCACGGAGAACCCGAACTTCTCCGTCGTCACCCCGCTGCTGTCCCGCTCGCTGCTCCTGACCTTGCAGCCGTTGACGATCGCCGACGTGGAGGGGTTGCTGCGCAAGGCGGTCGAGGACCCCCGCGGGCTCGCGGGGGAGGTCACGATCGACGACGACGCGCTCGCCCACCTCGTGCGGGTCGCCGACGGCGACGCCCGGCGCGCGCTGACGGCGCTCGAGGCCGCGGCCGGGACGGCGCTCGACGACTCCGCGGCCGGGACGGCGCGGATCACCCTCGTCCACGCCGAACGCGCCCTGGACCGCGCCGCCGTCCGCTACGACCGGCAGGGCGACCAGCACTACGACGTGGCCAGCGCCCTCATCAAGTCGATGCGCGGTTCCGACGTCGACGCCGCCCTGCACTACCTGGCCCGCATGATCGAGGCGGGGGAGGACCCCCGCTTCATCGCCCGGCGGATCGTCATCGCGGCCTCCGAGGACGTCGGGATGGCCGACCCGTCGGCCCTGCAGACGGCCGTCGCCGCGATGCACGCCGTGGCCCAGATCGGGATGCCGGAGGCGCGGATCGTCCTGGCCCAGGCCGTCGTGCACAACGCGACGGCGCCGAAGTCCAACGCCTCCTACCTCGGCATCAACGCGGCGATCGCCGACGTCCGTGCGGGTCTCGGCGGGTCGGTCCCCCCGCACCTGCGCGACGCGCACTACTCCGGCGCGCAGAAGCTCGGGCACGGCAAGGGCTACGTCTACTCCCACGACGTCCCCGCCGGGGTCGCGGAGCAGCAGTACGCCCCCGACGAACTCGTCGGCAAGGACTACTACGTCCCGACCGACCGGGGTTTCGAGAACCAGGTCCGCGAGCGCCTCGCCCGGCTGCGCCGGATCCTGCGGGGGCGCTGAGCCGGTACGTTCCCCGCGTGCCCGGTCTCCGTTCCGCCCTCACCCGCCTCCTCGCGATCGGCGGCCGCGCGGCGCTGCGCGAGCTCGAACGCCAGACCGCCGCGCCCCGGCGGACACCCACCTCCGCCGACGCCGGTCGCGAACGTCCCCGTCCGCGTCGCGGCGGTGCCGCGGTGGCCTCCGGCGGGGTGGCGATCGAGTACGCGCCCCGCGCGGACGGTCGCCCCGACCCGGGCGAGGTCGTCTGGGCGTGGGTGCCCTTCGAGGAGATGGACGGGCGCGGCAAGGACCGCCCGGTGCTCGTCGTCGGTCGCTCCGGCGACGACCTCGTCGGGCTGATGATGACGAGCAAGGACCACGACCGCGACCCCGCGGACGGCCGGGTCTGGATCGACGTCGGCTCCGGCCCCTGGGACCGCCAGGGCCGCCCCAGCGAGGTCCGCGTCGACCGCGTGCTGACCGTCTCCCCGCGCGACGTGCGCCGCGAGGGTTCCGCGCTGGAGCGCGCCCGCTTCGACGCCGTCGTCGCCGAAGGCCGCCGACTCCACGGCTGGTGACCCCCCACCCGTGATCTTGCGGGGATTCCCCGCATGATCACGGGTGGGATGGGGGGTGGCGGCTCCACACGAGGTGGTGGGCGGGGACGGGTAGGGTCGAGGGCTGTACTGAGCATTCCCGGCACAGCTCCACCCAGCAGCAGGAGGCACGTCCGATGCAGACGGCAGAGATCCGTCGTCGGTGGCTCGACTTCTTCGAGCGCAAGGGGCACACCATCGTGCCCAGCGCCTCGCTGGTGTCGACCGACCCGAGCCTCATGTTCACCGTCGCCGGGATGGTGCCGTTCATCCCCTACCTCACCGCTCAGGTGCCCGCGCCGTACAAGCGCGCGACGAGCGTGCAGAAGTGCCTGCGGACCCTCGACATCGAGGAGGTCGGCAAGACCACCCGGCACGGCACGTTCTTCCAGATGAACGGCAACTTCTCCTTCGGCGACTACTTCAAGCGCGAGGCCATCACCTTCGCCTGGGAACTGCTGACGACGCCCGAGGCCGACGGCGGCCTCGGCTTCGACCCGACGCGGCTGTGGACCACGGTCTACCTCGACGACGACGAGGCGTTCCGGCTGTGGCAGGAGATCGGCATGCCCGCCGAGCGCATCCAGCGCCGCGGCAAGGCCGACAACTACTGGAACACCGGCCAGCCCGGCCCCGGCGGCCCCTGCTCCGAGATCTACTACGACCGCGGTCCCGAGTTCGGTGCCGAGGGCGGCCCCGAGGCCGACGAGGACCGCTACATCGAGATCTGGAACCTCGTCTTCATGCAGTACCAGCTCTCCGCGGTGCGCTCGAAGGTCGACTTCGACGTCGAGGGCGAGCTCCCCGCGAAGAACATCGACACCGGCATGGGGCTCGAACGCGTCGCCTTCCTCAAGCAGGGCGTCGACAACATGTACGAGATCGACGAGGTCCGCCCCGTCCTCGACTACGCGGCGCTCGCGGCCGAGAAGGACTACGGCGCCAACCACGAGGACGACGTCCGCATGCGCGTCGTGGCCGACCACGTCCGCAGCGCCCTCATGCTCATCGGCGACGGCGTCACCCCCGGCAACGAGGGCGCGGGCTACGTGCTGCGTCGCCTGATCCGTCGTGCGGTCCGCGCGATGCGCCTGCTCGGTTTCGAGGACGAGGCGCTGCCGATCCTGCTGCCCGCCTCGATGGAGGTCATGAGCGCTTCCTACCCGGAGCTGCGCACCGACTTCGACCGGATCTCGAAGGTCGCCTACGCCGAGGAGCAGGCGTTCCGGCGCACCCTCGTCTCCGGCACTGCGATCTTCGAAACGGCTGTGGCGCAGACGAAGGCGGCGGGCGGTTCGACGCTGACGGGCGACCGCGCGTTCCAGCTGCACGACACCTACGGGTTCCCGATCGACCTCACCCTGGAGATGGCGGCCGAGGCCGGCGTCACCGTCGACGAGCCGGGTTTCCGCACGTTGATGGCCGAGCAGGTCGGCCGGGCGAAGGCGGACGCGAAGGCGAAGAAGCTCGGCGGGCTGGACCTGTCGATCTACCGTCAGACGCTGGAGCAGCTGACCGCGCCGGTCACCTTCACCGGCTACGAGCTCGCCGAGGGCGAAGCGCGGATCTCCGTGGTGTTGCAGGGCGGGGTCTCCACGCCGTCCGCCCCGACCGGCAGCGACGTCGAGATCGTGCTCGACCGCACGCCGTTCTACGCCGAGGGCGGTGGTCAGCTCGCCGACCACGGCACCATCACCACGACCGGTGGCGCCGTCGTCACCGTCACCGACGTGCAGCAGCCCGTCCGCGGGCTCTACGTCCACAAGGGCAGCGTCACCAGCGGTGAGGTCGTCGCGGGGGACGGCGCGCACGCCGTCGTCGACGCGAACCGCCGTCGTGCGGTGAGTCGTGCCCACACCGCGACGCACCTCGTGCACCAGGTCGTGCGTGAGCACCTCGGTGACACCGCCACCCAGGCCGGGTCGCAGAACGCCCCGGGCCGGATGCGCTTCGACTACCACTCCAGCTCCCAGGTCGCGGCGGCCCTCGTGCGCGACATCGAGGGCGTCGTCAACGAACGGGTGGCCGACGACCTGCCGGTGTCCGCGGCGATCATGGACCGGGAGTCGGCGCTGAACTCCGGGGCCATGGCCCTCTTCGGCGAGAAGTACGGCGACAAGGTCCGCGTCGTCTCCATCGGCGAGAACTGGTCGAAGGAACTCTGCGGGGGGACGCACACCCTGACGTCGCAGCAGGTCGGGCTCGTCTCGATCGTCTCGGAGTCCTCCATCGGCTCCGGTGCGCGCCGCATCGAGGCCCTCGTCGGCACCGACGCGTACGCGTTCCTCACGCGTGAGCACCTGCTGGTCAACCAGCTCACCGAGGTGGTAAAGGCGCGGCCGGAGGAACTCGCCGACCGCATCGGTTCGCTGCTGACCCGTCTCGGCGACGCCGAGAAGGAGATCGCGAAGCTGCGCGCGGGCCAGGTCCTCGCGCTCGCGCCGACGATCGCCGCCGATCCCGTCGACAAGTTCGGGGTCCACGTCGTCACCTACGACGCCGGGACGGTCTCGGCCGAGGACCTGCGCACGCTCGTCCTCGACGTCAGGTCGCGGCTCGGGGACGCACGGCCCACGGTCGTCGCGATCGCGGGGGTCGCCAAGGACCGTCCGGTCGTCGTCGTGGCCACCAACGCCGAGGCGCGCCGCTGGGGCGTCAAGGCCGGTGAACTCGTGCGCGGCGCCGCGCAGACCCTCGGCGGGGGCGGTGGCGGCAAGGACGACCTCGCCCAGGGCGGTGGTCAGGACGCGACCAAGGTCGTGGCCGCGCTGCAGGGGATCGAGGACTTCGTCGGCGCCCGCGTGACCGGCTCGGTCTGAGGGTGCGGCCAGGCGCCCGACTCGCCGTGGACGTCGGGAGCGTCCGGGTCGGCCTCGCGGCGTGCGACCCTGCAGGCGTGATCGCCTCACCCGTGCGGACCCTCGTCCGCGATCCGGAGCGCGACGGGGACGTCGCTGAGATCGCGGCCGAGGCCCGCGCGCGGGGGGCGGTCGAGATCGTCATGGGTCTGCCGCTGTCGATGGACGGGTCGCAGGGCCCGGCGGCCTTGCGCGCGCTCGACTACGCGGCCAAGATCGTCCGAGCCGTCCCGGAGGTGCCGGTCCGACTCGTCGACGAGCGGCTGAGCACCGTCGACGCGCACCGGCTGCTGCACGCCGCCGGCAAGAAGGAGAAGCAGTTCCGCGCGGTGGTCGACCAGGCCGCCGCGGTGGTGCTGCTGCAGTCCGCGTTGGACGCCGAGCGTGCAGGTCACGCGCCCGGACGGGTGATGGAAGGACCGAAGGGGCGCCGCAAGGCCCGCCACCGCGGGCACGGTGTGACCTCTGAGGGTCAGCAGGCCGCGGAAGGACAGGCACGTCCCGACGCCACGGAGGGCAGGGGCTCATGATGGACCTGATGGATCTTCCCGACACCCGCTCGGACGGCGCGCGGCGACGACGCCGCCTCCGTCGTCGACGCGCGCTCGTCGCGATCGTCGCGGCGTTGGCCGTCATCGGGGGCGGGACGTGGGCGGCCTGGGGCACCCTCGGGCCGGTCGTGGCCCACTTCACCGAGAGCGACGACTGGGACGGCACGGGCACCGGGAGCGTCGACGTCAAGGTCGCCAGCGGTGACACCGGCCGGGCCATCGGGCGCACCCTCGTCGACGCGGGTGTGGTGAAGACCCAGAACGCGTTCGTGGCCGCTGCGCAGGCCCAGCCGAAGTTCTCCGGGATCCAGCCGGGCACCTACCGGCTGAAGGAGCACATGTCCGGCACCGCCGCCGTCGCGCTGATGCTCGACCCGAGCGCCAAGGTCACCACCAAGCTGACGATCCCCGAGGGGCTGCGGGCCGAGCAGGTCTACGCGCTGATCGAGAAGAACACCTCCATCGCCGACGCCGACGTCCGGGCGGCGCTGGCGAACCCGGCCGCGCTGGGTCTGCCGGCGTCCGCGAACGGCAACGTCGAGGGCTACCTCTTCCCCGCGACCTACGACGTCGACCCCGACGAGACCGCGGTGGAACTGCTCACCGCGATGGTCGCCCAGTCGACGAAGGTGATGGCCGACCTCGGCGTCACCCCCGAGCAGATGCACGACGTCGTGGTCGAGGCGAGCATCGCGCAGAAGGAGGCGCGCAGCGCCGAGGACATGACCCGGGTGACGCGCGTCCTCGACAACCGGATGGCGATCGGGATGAACCTGCAGCTGGACTCCACGGTCAGCTACGCGGTGAACTCCTCCAACGTCGTGACGACCACCGCCGAGCAGCGGGCGACCGACTCGCCCTGGAACACCTACCTGCACCCCGGCCTGCCCGCCGGACCGATCAGCAACCCCGGCGCGGACGCCTTGCGCGCCGCCCTGGCCCCCGCTGACGGCCCATGGCTGTTCTTCGTGACGGTGAACCTCGAGACGGGTGAGACCCGTTTCGCGACCACCATCGAGGAGCACAACGCCAACGTCGCGTTGTTCCAGCAGTACCTGCGGGAGCACCCGGAGGGCAAGTGACGTCACGATGAGGGCCTCACCATGAAGGCCGCGGTCTGCGGTTCCCCCATCCGGCACTCGCTCTCGCCCGCCCTGCACCGCGCGGCGTACGCGGCGCTCGGGCTGGAGGGGTGGAGCTACGACCTGCTCGAGGTCGACGAGGAGCGGTTGCCGGCCGTGATCGGCGACCTCGACGCCGGGTGGGCCGGGCTCAGCCTGACGATGCCGCTCAAGCAGGCGGTCGTGCCGCTCGTCGACGAAGTCAGCGACTTCGCCCGCGCCGTCGGCTCCGTCAACACCGTCGTCGTCACCCCTCGACTGGACCGGCGCAACACCCCCGGGCGGCGCGGGGTGCGGTTGCGGGCCGAGAACACCGACGTCATCGGTCTGGTGACCGCGCTGGCCGAAGCCGGCGCGTCGCAGATCCGCCGGGGCGTCGTGCTGGGCGGGGGAGCGACCGCGCGTTCCGCCGTCGTGGCCCTGCTGCAGGCCGGTTGTCCCCGTCCCGTCGCCGTGGTCAGGTCCCCCGACCGGGCGACGGAGCTGCGTGGGGTCGCCGCCCGCCTCGGCGGCGAGGTGGAGATCCGCGACTGGTCCGAGCTGGCCGTGGCGTTGTCCGCGGACGTCGTCATCTCGACCGTCCCCATCGGCGGCTCGGACGCGATGACCGACGCCGTCCTCGGTGCCTTCCGCCCGGTGTGGTGGCCGCTGCTGCTCGACGTGGTCTACGCGCCGTGGCCGACTCCCGTCGCGCAACGCTGGGGCGGGGTCGTCGTCGGCGGGTTCGAGATGCTGCTGCACCAGGCCGTCGCCCAGGTGGAGCTGATGACCGGACGGGACGGGCCGGTGGAGGCGATGCGCGCGGCCGGGTTGGCGGCGCTGGCGGAGCGGGCGCGCGCCTGACGACGTGCGTGAGGACGAAGGCGGCCGTTCCTGACCTGCGGTGGTGGAGGCCTCCGCGCGACCTTCCCCCGGTCGGTCACCCGCCCGCCTAGACTCACCGGAGAGTTCACCGACCGGGTAGGAGGCGACGCGCGATGACCGTCCTCAGCTCCCTTCCCGCTGGGCAGGTCATGACCTGGGCCGAGTACGACGCACTGCCGGAGGATCCCCGCCGTGAGTACATCGACGGGCGCGCCGTCGTGACCCTTGGGCCTGACGTCGACCACCAGGACATCTCGTTCACGCTGGTCGCCCTCCTGCGGGCCGCTCTCCCACCCACGCACAGCGCCTCCTTCGCGTGGGCCTGGAAACCGGCCGACGACGAGTTCATCCCCGACGTCATCGTCTACGCCCTCGCGGACCGGACCGACGGGCGCCGGTTCACCGCCATGCCGGCGTTGGTCGTGGAGATCCTCTCGACCAACCGTGGCGATGACCTCTTCGTGAAGATGAACCGCTACGCGGCAACGGGTCTGGACCACTACTGGATCGTCGACCCGCGCGAACGGACGATGACCGCCTACGTCCTGGACGACAGCGGGGTGTACCGACCTGACCGCGTCCTGCACGAAGGTGACCCCGCGGTCCCGCTCGACCTCGGCGTCGCCCGTCTCACCCTGGCCGTGGACCACCTGCTGCCCTGAGCGGGTTCAGGAGGCGGTGAACCGCGCCTGCGAGAGGTCGACGGTGAGCTGCGCGGCCGGCGGGGTCGTGCGGTCCGGGTCGGTGGTCGCGCTGGCCACGGTCCACACCGCCAGCGTCGCCGGCCCGTCGCCCCAGGCCGCGTCGCGGGCGAAGACGTGCTTGTCGGTCACGGGCCGGTCGACCGCGACGTCCAGGGATCCGGTCGTGGGGCACGAGGCGCTGCTCTGCTCCGACGCCGACGCCGCGAGGGCGTCCGACGTCGCCCACCACGACCCACCGGGGGCGGAGTCGCTCGCGCACGAGAGCTGGACGTCCCGACCGGTCGTCGTGGACCAGGTCAGCGCCACCGAGACCGTCCTCGCCGACACGACCACCGACGTCGCCTCCACGCGCACCGCGCCGTCGTCGACGGAGGCGGTGCGGCCCT
Organism: Kineococcus sp. AC630; assembly: GCF_979255925.1. NCBI lineage: Bacteria > Bacillati > Actinomycetota > Actinomycetes > Kineosporiales > Kineosporiaceae > Kineococcus > Kineococcus sp. AC630. Next base: position 120,548 of record NZ_CEEDMJ010000005.1, on the reverse strand, counting down.
CGCCGGGCTGGGTGGTGAGGTCGTACGTCCCGAGCTGGGGGAGGTGCTCCCCAGCGCGCGCCACCTCGTGCGCCTCGCGGGCCGAGCGGACCAGCAACGACGCGATCGTGACCAGGACGCCGACCGCGACGACGGCCGCGATCCCGCCCAGCCACACCAGCGGCCCACCCCGCTGCCGCCGCGTCGTGCCCCGGTCGTCCGTCGCCTGCTGACTCACTGCTGTCCCCTCGGATTCCCTGCCCTGCGTGCGGGCACCAGCTTCCACCCGTCGCCTGGGAGGCGCCGGACGGAGACCGCGGCGGCGCACGTGACCTTCGTCGCGTCCACCGAAGAGGTGCACCACCCGAACGGGCCAGCGTCGTGATCGTCGCTCTCAAGCGGGTCCCCACCCCGACCGATGAGCACAGGGGAGTGCTGGAGGTCAGCGCTCTCCTTCGTCGTGGTCGTGTGTGTGGGGAGCGAGATGGACAACGCTGGTCAGGGCGGACAGCCCTCGGAGGCTTACGTCCCGGTGAACTTCCGACCGGGCGGGGGCGACGGGGTGCCCTCGGCGCGCCCGAACATCAGCGCGCTCCTGAAGCAGCTGGAGAGCGACGAGGCCGTGATCGCCGCGCCGCCCGCTCCCGCTCCCCAGGAGTTCCAGCTGGCGCCCGTGGTGGAGGAGGTGCCCCGGCACTCCTCCGCGCCCCTCGCCGTCCAGCCCGTCGCCCCGGTGCCCGTCGGTGTGCCCCTCGTGGCGCAGCTCGTCCCCGAGGCCCGGACCGAGCACCCCGAACCCGAGGCGCTCGTGACCTCGGGTGCGGACGCCGACCGCGGCGCGACCGTCCGCATCAACGAGGTCCTCATCCGCGCGTTGGAACTCGGGGCCTCCGACGTCCACTTCACCGTCGGGACGCCCCCCTCCGTCCGGGTCTCCGGCGAGGTCGAGCCGATGGACGAGTTCCCGCGGATGACGACGAACGTGCTGCAGGAGATGATCTACGCGATCCTCACCCAGAAGCAGCGCGAGACCTTCGAGGCCAACCTCGAGCTCGACTTCGCCTACCAGGTGCCCGGGCACTCCCGCTTCCGCGTCAACGTCTACCGCCAGCGCGAGTCGACCGGGGCGGCGTTCCGCCAGATCCCCTTCGACATCAAGCCCCTCGAGGACCTCGGCGTCCCGCCCGTGGTCGGTTCCTTCGCGAGCCTGCAGCGCGGGTTCGTCCTCGTGACAGGTCCCACCGGTTCCGGGAAGTCGACGACCCTCGCCTCGGTGGTGGACCTCGCGAACCGGACCCGCAAGGACCACATCATGACCGTCGAGGACCCCATCGAGTTCCTGCACCGGCACAAGAGCTGCATCGTCAACCAGCGCGAGGTGGGCGAGGACACCAAGTCCTTCGCCAACGCGCTGAAGAGCGTGCTGCGCCAGGACCCCGACATCATCCTCGTCGGCGAGATGCGCGACCTCGAGACGATCTCGGTGGCCCTCACCGCCGCCGAGACCGGTCACCTCGTCTTCGGCACCCTGCACACCTCCAGCGCCGCCTCCACGATCGACCGCGTCATCGACGTCTTCCCGCCCCACCAGCAGACCCAGATCCGCACCCAGTTCGCCGGCGCGATCCAGGGGATCGTCTGCCAGACCCTCTGCAAGCGCGCTGACGGCCGCGGCCGCGTCGTCGCCACCGAGGTCCTCGTCGCCACCCCCGCCATCCGCAACCTGATCCGCGAGGGCAAGACCCACCAGATCGGGACCGCCATGCAGGCCGGCGCCCAGTTCGGGATGCACACCCTCGACCAGCACCTGGCCGAACTCGTGAAGACCCGCCAGATCACGTTCGAACACGGCCTGGAGAAGTGCTCCGCCGCCGACGACTTCCGTCGCCTGACCGGGCGCTGAGAGAGGACCAGAGATGGCCACCGCCACCAAACCCCGATCCGGGCACACCACCTTCGAGTACTCGGCGCGCGACCGGTCGGGCAAACTCGTCAAGGGCACTCTCGAAGCCAACGATTCCGGGGCCGTCCTCGGGCGCCTCAAGAGCCAGGGCCTGGCCCCCGTCTCCGTCTTGGAGTCGAAGGCCGGCAAGGGCGTCAACATGGAGATCACTCTGCCCGGGTCCAACCGGGTGGGGTTGAAGGACCTGGCGCTGATGTCGCGGCAGTTTGCGACGATGGTGTCCTCCGGGCTCTCACTCATCAAGGCGCTCACGATCCTCTCCGAGCAGACGGAGAGCAAGAAGTTGGCGGAGACCTTGGGGGAGGTGCGCGCAGAGGTCGAGGCCGGCACCTCGCTCTCGACGGCCCTCGGGCGACACATCAACGTCTTCCCGCCGCTGATGGTCAACATGATCCGCGCGGGTGAGGTCGGCGGTTTCCTGGACCAGGTCCTCGTGCAGCTGGCCGAGAACTTCGAGGCCGAGGTGAAGCTCAAGGCCAAGGTCAAATCGGCGATGACCTACCCGGTCGTCGTGTTCGTCATCGCCATCGTGGCGGTCGTCGGCATGCTGTTGTTCATCGTCCCGGTGTTCACCAAGATGTTCTCCGACCTGGGTGGAGAGCTTCCATTGCCGACGAAGATCCTCGTCTTCCTCTCGGCGGCGATGAAGTGGGTTGCCCCGATCGGCCTGGTGCTGTTCATCGTCTGGTCGATCACCTGGAAGCGCGTCAAGCATAACGACGCCGTCCGCAACGTCGTCGATCCGTTGAAGCTCAAGATGCCGATCTTCGGCATGCTTACGCAGAAGATCGCTCTCAGCCGGTTCACCCGCAACCTGGGCACCATGCTGCGGTCTGGCGTCCCCATCCTGCAGAGCCTCGAGATCGTCGGGGGAGCCGCAGGCAACGTCGTGATCCAACGGGCTTCCACCGACGTCATGGAGAGCGTGCGCTCGGGCCAATCCCTCGCCGGCCCGTTGGCCAAGCACGCCATTTTCCCGGCCATGGTCGTGCAGATGATGAGCGTCGGCGAGGACACCGGGGCGTTGGACACCATGCTGCACAAGATCTCCGACTTCTACGACCAAGAGGTCGATGCGACCACTGACGCCCTGACCAGCCTCATCGAACCGCTGATGATCGCTGTCCTGGGTGGCATCATCGGCGCCATGATCATCGCCCTCTACATGCCCATCTTCGGGGTCTTCAACCTCATCAACTGAGCCCTGGGCCGTTGCCGCATCGGCCCCACCTCGTCATGACCACGGCCCGTGAGCTTCCCGCTCACGGGCCGTTGTCATCCATCGCCGTGGTGGTTGGTCCCAACGGGTGATCACCCGAATCTTCTCCTCAAGCCCGGCGGACAGCCAGCCGAAGCACTAAGTGTCAAGAGCCGCCACACCGGCCAGCCGGTGCGCGACCAGCGAGCGGCTCCAGATCTCACCGAAGGGGAGCATCCGATGCTCGCTCGCATCCGCAAGTCCATCGAAGACAAGGACCAGGGCTTCACCCTGATCGAGCTCCTCGTCGTCATGATCATCATCGGCATCCTCGCCGCGATCGCCATCCCGGTCTTCCTGTCGCAGCGCAACAAGGCCCGCGACACCGCTACGAAGTCCGATGTCTCGACCATCGGCAAGACGCTGGCCAGCTACTACACCGATGGCGTTGGTGCTCCCGGCTTGACGATCACCGGAAACTCCGGAGCCGTCACCGGCGGCGGCGCCGCCATCGAGACCGTCAAGGTCAGCGACGGCACCGTCCTCTCCAAGATCGGTACGGTCGGTACCGGCGCGGCCGCCGACACCTGGTGCGTGGCTCTGAAGAACTCCACCACGAACAAGGTCTTCCAGTACTCCGCCGCTGGCGGCCTCGAGGCCGTCGCTTCCGGCACCGGCTGCTGAAGCACATGAAGGGGGCGGCGCGGTGCGCCGCCCCCTTCTTCGCATCGAGGAGCAGGCGGCCATGAAACACAGGCAGGACGACGGTTTCACCCTGATCGAGTTGTTGGTCGTCATGATCATCATCGGTATCCTGGCTTCAATTGCCATTCCAGTCTTCCTCTCTCAGCGAGAGAAGGCTCGTGATGCGGCGACGAAGTCGGATGTTTCTAGGGTCGGCAAGGAAGTCGCCGCGTACTTCGTAGACGGGACGGGAACCATCTCCCTGGACTTCACGACCAAGTCCGGATTCGTGATTGTCAAAGATGGTGGATCCCCGGCCTACTCGGCCGAGGTCCAGTTGACGGGCGGTACGAAAGCTGCAACGCCAGCCATCGTTGACGGCGGTAAGTCGACCGCCTGGTGCGTTGCGCTCCAGAACCCCGCAGGTAGCAAACAGGTCTACAAGTACAGCGCAGCCGGCGGTCTCGCCGAAGGCGTTTGCTGACCATCTGAACCGACCGACACCACCCGAGGAGCGCCGAGTGAACGCGCCACACGACGAGGACTCCGGGTTCTCGCTCATGGAGACGATCATCGCGATGGTCATCTTCGCGCTCGTGGCTGTGGCCACCGCGGGAGTCCTCGTCAAGGCGGCGTCGCTCACCGGCGACAACCGCGGTCGGGCCACCGCCTCGAAGCTGGCCGCGGCTCAGATGGACGCGCTTCGTGGCGACGCCTACTCGGACCTGGTCAGCGACTCCCAGTCGGTGACCAGGTCCGGACGTGCGTTCACGATGAACACCCTCGTCACCCCTGTCTTCGACGACGGCAAGGGGGGGACGCGTGCGTGCACCGCGGGCGGCGTCGGCGGTGAGCTGTACAAGCGGGTCAGCGTCTCCATCAGCTGGCAGAACTCGAGCCAGGTCAAGCAGATCCGCAACGACACGATCATCCAGAACCCGGGGACTTCGGTGGACAGCACCAAGGGAGCCATCGCGGTCACGGTGATCGATTCCGGTGTCGGCAAAGCCTACCCGGAGCCGGTCACCCAGCAGGCGGTGTCGCTGAGCACGGGGGAGACGCGCTACACCGACGACTCGGGGTGCGCCTTCTTCGAGAACCTGGCCCCGATGGCGAGCCGGACCGTCACGGTGAGTTCGCCCGGGTGGGTCGACAACGCTCACAAGGCGCCCGCGACGAAGACGGTCGGCGTCACTGCCGGGATCATCGCCGCGACCTCGATCAGCTTCGACCAGGCGGTGACTCTGGGGCTGTCGTTCGCCCCGGTGGCTCAGACCCCGGGTGCCTACCAGATTCCGGCTGGTCTCAAGTACACCGTCGTCCCGCAGTTGTCGTTCAACGACCAGACCTTGCGCGTGCCGACGACCATTACCGGTGCCGCGGGGATGAGCCTCGCCCGCTGGCCCCAGGACAGCGGCTACTCCGCGTGGACCGGCACCTGCGGAACGGTCGCCGCCAATGTCACGAACATCGACGACACGTTGCCGGGGATGAACGTCAGCGCGGCCGTCGCCATGGGCGGGCTGACGGTGACGAACACGTCGACCACGAACCGCACGATCTACCTGGTCAACCAGGCCAGCGGCTGTGCCACCGAGTACTACACAGCAACTGTCGCAGCAGGTGTCGGTAAGACAACCCAGATCGCTCTGCCCTACGGGTCCTGGCGCTACGGCGGCAGCCTCACCAACCTCATCGGCTCGACCGTGACCATGGACCCGAGCAACCCCCTGCGGAGCGTGACGTGGTGAACCGAGCAGTTCGAGCTCTCCGGCGGAGGCTCGCCGGTGGCGGACCGCGGGACGCGGGGATCACGCTCGCCGAACTCACGGTCACGATGGTCATCGGGGGGATCCTCCTCGCCCTCGTCGCGACCGTGGTCGTCCAGGCCTACCAACTGCAGGGCAAGACGACTGCGCGCGAGAACGACACCACCGACGCCCAGATCGTCATGGACACCATGTCGCGGGCGCTGCGGGTGGCGGTCAGCTTGCCCGACCCCAGCGACAGCGACAAGTCGCTCCCGGCGTTCTCGGTGATCTCGCCGACGGAGGTGACCTTCACCACGAACCTCGGAGCCGACCCGAGCAGGGTCAACTACAAGCTGACGAACGGTGTCCTCACCCAGACGGTCTACAAGCCGGTGAAGGCCGGGCTGGGCAAGGCCTCGACCTTCGTCACGTCCGGAGCCAGCCGGCCCCTCTCCACCAAGGTCGTCCGCTCCGGCGGTGCAGCGTTGTTCAGCTACCAGTACCTCAGCGGCAACGACTGCACGGACACAGTGCCCGCTACTGACGCCATCTCGAAGGTCTGCGCCGTCCAGATCATGTTGACCGTCGACACCGACGGCTCAGGACCGCTGGTCGGGACCACCCTCGACGCTGTGGTCGTCAACCAGAACTTGAACAAGGACTGAGGAGGCTCGCGATGCGACACACCGACGACCGTGAAGAGCGCGACGCCGGCTTCGCCATGATCACCGTGGTGATCGCCATGGTGATGCTGCTCCTCGTCTCGTCCCTGGTCCTGACGACCGTACTGCGGAGCCAGTCGTTCCAGCGCAACCAGCAGGACTACGACGCAGCGCTGCAGGCGGCGCAGGCCGGTGTGGACGACTACGTGCAGCGCCTCAACGCCAGCGGCGGGACGTACTACCAGTTCGACGGGGTCACGACGTTCCCGCCAGCCACAGCCCCCAACAACGCCATGGGTTTCGACGGCAAGGGGAAGCCCAACTGGGCCGCGGTCGAGACGGGGGCGAAGGACGCGCGTGGTTCCTTCCACTACTCGATCGACACCTCCGCCTACACCGGGCGCGAGGCCAGTGGCTCCCTGCCGGCCGTCTCCGCCAACGGGATCCTGACGATCACCTCGACGGGTAGGGTCGGTGACGAGACCCGCACCGTGGTGAGTGCCGTCCGGCGCAACGGTTTCCTCGACAACCTGTACTACACGGTCTACGAGACGAAGGACCCGTTCCAGTACCCCTCGACCGGGACGCTGAACAAGACCTGGGCTGCGAGCAACTGCGCTGACTTCTACGGGACGCGCAGCACGTCGTGCGGCGACATCCAGTTCGGCAACGACACCCTCAGCGGGCCGGTCTACAGCCAGGACATCATGATGATCTGCAACGACGTGACCTTCAAGTCCAAGGTCATGACGTCGCACGCGCCCATGGGCGGCAAGTACTACCGGACCAACAACTGCGGCAGCACGAGCAACCAGAAGTTCATCTCCGGTGCCCCCGTCGCAGCCGCGACCCTGGACATGCCGTCGACGAACGGCGGTTTGAAGGCGCAGACGGCTCAGACGGCGATTCCGCGCGGCTGCCTGTACGTGGGTCCGACGGAGATCACCCTCAAGGGCAGCAAGATCTACGTCGAGAGCCCCTGGACCAAGATCGTCCGCCCCGAGTGCGCGCTCAAGACGTGGATCAGCATCCCGGCGAACGGGACGATCTACGTGGACAATGTGCCGTCGAACACCGCGGACGAGAACTACTGGAAGGCTACCGACGCAGGGAAGCCCACGTGCCCCTCGGTGGGCAACAACCTCGGCTACCCGATCGCCAACGAGAGCAACTTCAGCGACCTCGACCTCTACGGGTGCAAGGTGGGCGACGTCTTCATCCAGGAGGAGGGGGGCCTCAAGGCGAACGCTCTCGACGGCCGGCTCACGGTGGCGGCGAAGAACGACCTCATCATCACCGACAACATCGACTACAAGGACGGGACGGCTGGCAAGAGCCTGCTGGGTCTCATCGCCGAGCGGAACCTCTGGTACTGGCACCCCACCAACAGCACCGGGACCTTCGGCCAGGACCTCTGGTACGTCGGGAAGAACAGCGAGGACGGCCAGGCCCGCGTGTCTGCCGCACTGCTCAGCGTCCAGCACTCGGTCGGTCTGATGAACCCCGGTCGCGGGAGCTTCAGCGGGGTGAAGCTGTCGATCACCGGCAACATCACCCAGAGGTTCCGCGGCATCGTTCGCAACCAGTCCGGGTACGACAAGAACTACATCTACGACCCGCGGCTGCAGTACGACGCCCCGCCGCACTTCCTCGAACCGACGACCAGTTCGTTCATCGTCAAGGAGACGAGCGAACCCGCCCCCCTGTACCCCGCGAACTGATGACGACGTTCACCACCCTGGCGGCTGGACTCGCCGGCCTGCTCATCGGCTCATTTCTCAACGTGGTGGTGCACCGCGTCCCGAGGGGGGAGTCAGTGGTGGCGCCGGCGAGCCGCTGCCCGGGATGCGGCCACGCCATCCGTCGCCGGGACAACGTCCCGGTCTTCTCGTGGCTGGTGCTGCGGGGACGCTGCCGCGACTGCTCTGAGCCCATCAGCGCCCGCTACCCCGCCGTGGAGCTGGGGACGGCTCTGATGTTCGTCGGGGTGGCTGCCCTGGTGGGGCCCACCGCGGCCCTGCCCGCCTACCTGTACCTGGGGGCCATCGCGGTCGCGCTGGGGCTCATCGACCTCGACGTGCAACGGCTGCCGGACCAGATCGTCAAGCCCTCCTACGTGGTGGCGATCGTCCTGCTGGCCGGGGCGAGCTGGGGCACCGGCGACTGGGGGGCTCTCGCACGCGCTGGCATCGGCGGCGCCTCCTTGTGGGCCCTGTACATGCTCATCGTCCTCGTGAAACCCGGGGGCATGGGCCTCGGGGACGTCAAGCTCGCCGGTGTGCTCGGCCTCTACCTGGCCTGGTGGGGTTGGGACGCCCTGGCCGTCGGCGCGTTCGGCGCGTTCCTCATCGGAGGTGTCGTCGGGATCGCCGCCATGGTGTTCTCCGGAGCCGGCCGCAAGACCCGGATCCCCTTCGGCCCCTCGATGCTGGTAGCCGCCCTACTGGCCCTGGCGGTCGCTGCGCCCATCGCCGACTGGTACGTCGGGCTACTGGGGATTGCTCCATCCGCGTGATGCTGGTTCACCCTTCGTGCACCAGATCTCAAGGCCGGGCACTCAAGACCCGATCTTCACTGCAGAACGGAAGCGAGCCCGCGGGGCTCCCCACGAGAAGGAGGCGACGTGCCCGGACGAACCGCGATCGGTCTCGACATCGGGACGTCGGGCGTGCGCGCCGCGGAGCTGTCCTACGGACGCGGCGGCATCACGCTCGAGAAGTTCGGGCAGGTGGCGCTTCCGGACGGTGCGGTGCGCGACGGCGAGGTCATCGACCGTGCGGCTGTCGTCGACGCCATCAAGGCGCTCTGGAAGGGGAGCGGGTTCACCGGCAAGAAGGTCGCCCTCGGCGTGGCCAACCAACGGGTGGTCGTTCGCCAGATCGACCTGCCGTGGATGCCGGCCGCTGAGCTCAAGGCCTCTCTCCCCCTGCAGGTGCAGGACTACCTGCCCATGCCGGTGGACGAGTCGGTGCTGGACTTCCACGTCACCGAGGAACTCCAGCAGGACGGGCAGCGCGTGCTGCGCGGACTCCTGGTCGCCGCCTCGCGGGACATGGTCATGTCGAACGTCGCCGCGGTCGACAGCGCGGGACTCCGCACCGCGTCGGTGGACCTGACCTCCTTCGCCGTCCTGCGCAGCATGGGCAAGCCGCACGGTGAAGCCGCGACCGAGGCACTGCTCGACGTCGGGGCCCGGGTGTCGAACCTGGTCATCCACTCCGGTGGTCACCCGCGCTTCGTCCGCGTCCTGCTCAGCGGCGGTCAGGACGTCACCGACGCCGTCAGCGAACGCCTGGGCCTGCCGGCCACCGTCGCCGAAGTCGTCAAGCGCGGCGGGGTCGAAGAACTCACCGACGCCGAGCGTGGACTCGCTTCCAGCGCCGTCGACCTCATGCAGGAGGTCTTCGTCGACGAGATCCGCAGCTCCCTCGACTACTACGCGGCGTCCAACCCCCGCTTCCCGGTGGAACGCATCGTGATCTCCGGCGGTGGGTCCCTGCTGGGCGGGTTGGCCGAGCGCCTCGAGCAGGTGACGCGCCGGCCCGTCGTGACCGGCGAGCCGATCTCCGGTCTGCACATCGGCCGCACGGGTCTGGACGACGACCAGCTGCGCACCATCCAGCCCCTCGCCGCGGTTCCCGTCGGCCTCGCACTCGGAGTGATCTCATGAGTTTCCAGACGCTGGAAGCGGTGGCGACCCGGACTGCGGTCGTGCGTGTCAACCTCCTCCCCCCCGAGATCGAGGACGCCCGCCGGGCCAAGCGGCTCCGCGCGGGTCTGGGCGGAGCGCTCCTGCTCGTCGTCGCCGCGTCCGCGGCGGGGTACGCATTGACCCTCGGACACGTGTCCGACGCGCAGGCCGGCCTGGAAGCCGAACAGAGTCGCACAGCGGCCCTCCAGGCCGCCCAGCAGCCGTACGCCGAGGTGCCCGTGGTGCAGAAGCAGTTGCAGCAGCTCAGCGCGGTGAGGGACAGCGTCTCGGCCAACGACGTCTCCTGGTACCGCTACATCGACCAGGTCTCGGCCGGAGCCCCCGCCGACCTGTCGCTGACCTCGCTGGTCTTTGGACTGACGTCGACGGCGGACTCGTCCACCGCCGCGGACCCGCTGGCCGTCGCTGGCATCGGGACGTTGACGGTGAACGGCCAGACGAAGTCGCAGGGCCAGGTCGCGTCGTGGCTCGAGAGCCTGGCGACGGTCGACGGTCTCAGCGACCCGCGCCTGAGCAGTTCCGTCCTGGACCCCGCCAGCGGGGTCATCACCTTCACGACCGGCGCGACCGTGACGTCGGACGCCCTCAACACCCAGCAGTGATCCGCGAGACGACAGGAGGATCGACGACATGACGAGCAACAAGAACACGGCCTGGGTCGCCGGCGCCGGTGTCCTCGCGCTGCTGATGCTGGTTGCGAGCTACTTCCTGCTCATCGCACCCAAGCGTGCGGAAGCAGCCGACCTCGCCACCCAGACCGAGAGCGTGAAAGCCGGCAACGCCACCATCGAGCAGCGCACGGAGCTGTTGAAGGCGCAGTTCGCCACGTTGGACACCCAGCGCGGGGAACTCAGCCAGATCCAGTCGACGCTCCCGGGCAACGCCGAGGTGCCCCAGTTGCTGCGCACCCTCGAGGGATACGCCGGAACCGCGGGCATCACCCTGGTCAGCGTCGCCCCCGGCACGCCGGAGAACTTCGGCACCGACGCTGCGGACCCGACGTCCGCGACCGCGGCCGTCGACATCCCGCTGACGATCACGACCTCCGGGTCGTTCGCGCAGACCGAGCTCTTCGTCAAGAACGTGCAGGCCGACATGGGGCGCTACTTCCTCGTCGACAACGTGACCCTGCAGGTCGCCGACGGCAGCACCGCTGGGGTGACCAGCACCATCTCCGGCAAGATCTTCGTCCTGCGGGATGCGACCACGCAGACCCAGGACATGGCCACGGCGGGCACCGCCGCGAGCACCGAACCCGCAGCGCCAGCTTCGACTGAGACGGTGAGCTGATGAGCGAGCAGTTTCCTCCGACCGACGCGGAGAACCCCTTCGATGCAGGACGCACCCCGCGTGACCCCCGCGCGGTCAAGACGCTCCTCGCTGGTGTCGCCGGTGTAGCGGTCATCGGGGGCGGTGCCCTCGGTTTCGTCTGGCTGGGCAGTGCGCCCGGCGCCGACGCCTCGGCGCTCGGCGTGACCGGTGGCACCGTGTCCGTCCCGCAGGTGACGACAAGTCCGAGCACGACCGGCGACTCTGCGTTCGCGGCGAACGGGCGCGACATCTTCGCGGCCACCGTCGCTCCCTCGACCGCCGCTTCAGCGGTGGAGACTTCAGGGGCCAACAACGCCGCGGGGGTCTCCACGTCGTCGTCCACGCTGAACTCGGTGATCACCTTCGGGAGCGGGAGCAAGTCCTCCTCTTCATCCTCCTCCACGAAGGCCCCGACGAACGCATCCGGTTCCTCGAGCTCCTCGCCGGTCACGACCTCGGCCCCCGCCCCGGCCGCGACGGCCACCCCGACCGCCGGAGTACCCTGGACGGCTCCGAACGTCCGGTTCGCCGGCGCGAGCACGGACACGGCCGACTTCTGGGTCCGCGACGAACCGACCAAGGTCTCCCGGGGCACCACGATCGGTCTGACGACCACGGTCTTCGACTCCTACGCGACGGTCGCCACGACCGTCGTCGTGGAGGACATCAACGGGGTCAAGACCGAGAAACCCTCCACCGACGGCTACGCCGTCCTCCGCGCCGGGCAGGGTCTCCTGCAGGGGTGGATGTTGAAGAACCCCCCGGGGACCGACATCGTCCCGGTGGACCTCCCGGGCGCGGCCGTCGGCAACACCCAGGGGACGATCAAGGTCTACGAGGTCGGGAACTACGGTCCGATCAACGGTGACGGTGCCCGCATCTCGGTGAACGGCGCGGCACCGGTCTACGTGAAGGCCAAGGCCCAGATTCCGGGTACGGACTTCACCTACGCGCCCGACGCGGCCGCGAAGGCCTTCGCCACCACCACCATCAGCAAGACGCGCAACGACTTCGCCGTCCTCTCCGACGGGTCCGGCCGCATCTACTTCGGTCTCATCGGTGCTGGCGAGGACGCAGGTATCCGCTACTGACGGGCCAGGGGGACCGACCCCGTGGTCGATCCCCCACCCGCCGGTCGTCCGGCGGCTCAGACAACCCACGCTGTTCCACGTCGGCCGACAGGCCCGCAGGAGGTTCCCATGTCCCGCCCCACCACCCGCCAAGCCCGGCGGCTCGTCACCATCGCCGCCCTCACCGGCTTGTCGATGGGGCTAGTCCTCAACTCCGCCGTCGCCTCGCCGCTGCGCGGTGACCGTCTCGCCGGTGCCGACCGCTACGAGACAGCCGTCGCCCTGCGCAACATCGGCTACTACGACACCGTCTACCTCGTCACCGGCGGGAACTTCCCCGACGGTCTGGCGGCCGGCGCTGTCGCGGGCCAGCTCGGCGGCAGTGTCCTGCTGACCACCAAGGACCGGGTTCCCCCGAGCACCGCGGAACTCATCAGCTACGCCCGCAAGATCGTCGTCGTCGGCGATGAAGGCGTCATCAGTGCCAAGGTGTGGACCTGGCTGCAGGAGAACACCAAGGCCTCCATCACCCGGATCGCGGGCTCGGACCGCTTCGACACCGCAGCGAAGCTGTCGGCCGAAGCGAAGCGGGGCGACGGGTCGGCGCTGTTCACGCCCGGTCTGCGCGAAGTCCTCATCGCCACCGGCGCCGACTACCCCGACGCCCTGACCGGTGGCGCGGCGGCGGCCAAGATCGATTCCCCGTTGCTGCTCACCGGCCGGGACTCGCTGCCCGCAGCGACCCTGGCCGAGTTGAAGCGTCTCGCGCCTCAAAAGATCACCGTCGTCGGTGGCGCCGGATCGGTGTCCGACGCGGTCCTCACGCAGTTGAACACGGTGGCCCCCACCGGTCGCATCGCTGGTGCGGACCGGTACCAGACCGCGCGCCGGCTCAACGAGGCGTACTTCCCCGCCGGGGCTCCCATGGCCGTGGTCACCACGGGTACCGGCTACGCCGACGCCCTCGCCGCCTCCGCGAAGGCCGGGCGCGAGGGTGGACCGCTGCTGCTGTCGGACCCGTTGTGCATGCCGCAGGACACGAACGTCGCGATCGAGCAGACCGACGCCGAGATCGTCTGGATCGCCGGTGGCGAGCAGACCCTGACCGAGGACGTGGCGCTGCGCACCGCGTGCCAGGCGCCAGGTACCGCGCCGAAGACCTACCTGCACTCCCTGACCCGGGAGACCGGAAACGCGAAGGCCTTGCAGGCCCACCCGTTCCTCGGCGGTTCCGTCTTCCCGCGGACGCTCACCTACGACACGGACCAGCGCAACAGCGACTACGCGACCTGGAACATCGGCGGGAACTTCGCCCGGTTCACCACCACGGTGGGACTGGGGGACGGGGTCACCTCGGCCCTGGTCTCCGACGTGCAGGTCTGGGGTGACGACCGCCTCCTCTGGTCCGGCCAGGTGAAGGCGGGCGTGAACCTCCCCGTCGACGTCGCGGTCCGCGGGGTGCACCACCTCAAGCTCACCACGACCACCCGCGGTGGTCTGAACCCCGACACCGGGAACCAGGACGTGTCCGCGAACTACGTCTACTTCGGCGACGCCGCCGTCAACTGACGACGTCCCCTGAGGCCCGCACCCCACCGGGGTACGGGCCTCAGCCGTTGCCGGGCCTAGGATCGTCGGGTCAACCGCTGCCCACCGCAGGAGCCCATCCGTGATCGTGCTCGTCGGCTTCATGGGTGCCGGCAAGACGACTGTCGGTCGTCTCCTGGCCGACCGCCTCGGGCTGCCGTTCGTCGACACCGACCTCGTCATCGAGGACCGTGAAAAACGGCCCATCCCGGAGATCTTCGCCACCGACGGTGAGCCCGCCTTCCGCGACGCCGAGCAGGCCGCCGTCGCCGAGGTCCTGAGCGGTCCGGAAGCCGTCGTTTCCCTCGGTGGGGGCGCCTGCGGTCGCGAAGCGACCCGCGAGGTCCTGCGCGCGCACACTGTCGTCCACCTCGACGTCTCCTTCACCCAGGCGAAGCAGCGGACCGCGGGGGACCTGTACCGGCCGATGCTGCACCGGCCCGGGCTCGAGGACCTGCACGCCGAGCGGCGGGCCGTCTTCCAGGACATCGCCGATGTCGACGTTGACACCGACGGGCGCCGAGCCGAGTCGGTCGCGCTCCAGGCCCTCGACGTGGTCACCGGTCGCGACGGGTTCCTCGTCGCTCCGCCGGGTGGCACCTACCGGGTGCTGGTCCGCTCCGGGTTGCTGGCCGACGTCGGTGCCCAGCTGCCCCCGGGTGGGGTGGTGCTCGTCGTGGCGCGCGCCGGTGAACCCTCGCTCCCGGCCGTGCTGGCGAGCCTCGGCCGACCGGCCACCGTCGTGGAACTGCCTCTCGGGCCGGTGAAGACGCTCGGCACGTACGGTCTCCTCGCCGGCCGCGCCGCCGAGGTGGCGCTGCACCCCGAGGACCTGGTCCTCGCCGTCGGTGACGAGGCGGTCATTGACGTCGCCGGGTTCCTGGCCGCCACCTACAACTGCGGCGTGCGCTGGGCGGTCGTGCCGCGGTCGCTGGAGGCGCTCGTCGACTCCTCGATCGGCGGGGAGGTCGCGATAGACCTGCCCCAGGCCCGCAACCTCCTCGGCGCGGTCCACCAGCCCGTCGCCGTGCTCAGCGATCCCGATGGGATCTCACCCTCCACCGACCCGCGGTTCGGAGCCGGTCTCGCAGAGGCGGTGAAGGCCGCGCTCGTCGCAGACCCCACCGACCTGGAACTGCTCGTAGGCAGTGCGCCCGCTGTCCTCGCGGGGGAGCCCGACGCGGTAGCGGCCCTGGCGCGACGAGCCGTCGCAACGAAGGCCCGCATCGTCACCACGGGCGAACGTGAGGCCGCTCGACTGCACTTGAACTACGGGCACACGTTCTCGCACGCCTTCGAGCAGTTGCTCGCCGACGACACCGACGCCCTGGCGCTGGGGTTGATGGCTGCTGCGCAGCTGGCCCGGCGGCTGGGGATGCTCGACGACGCCGGGGTCGAGCTCCACCGCACGGCGTTGCGCGCATTCGGACTGCCGACCGCAGGGCGTTTCGTTACCGCCGATCTGCAACCGTTCTGGTTGCGGGACAAAAAGTTCAAGGACGGAGTCCGGTTCGTGCTGCTGCGCGGCCCGGGCCGACCCGAGGCGGGAGTCCCCGCCGACGACGACGCACTCACCGGTGCGCTGAACGACCTCGCGGAGGACAGATGACCACCCCAAGCACCAATCAGGAACCCGTTCGCATCACCGTTCCCGGCGAAGCTCCGTACGACGTCCTGATCGGCCGGGGACTCCTCGGAGAACTCCGTGGGCTGCTCGGACCGAAGGTCGCGAAGGTCCTCGTCGTGCATCCGCGCGCGTTGCGCAGCACCGGGGAGGCCGTGCGTGACGACCTCGTGGGGCAGGGCCTCGAGGCGATCCTCGCCGAGGTCCCCGACGGCGAGGAGGCGAAGTCAGCCGAGGTCGCGGCCTTCTGCTGGACGGTGCTGGGGCAGTCCGACTTCACCCGCTCCGACGCCGTCGTCGGTGTCGGCGGGGGAGCGGTCACCGACCTCGCGGGTTTCGTCGCGGCGACCTGGTTGCGCGGGGTCCGCGTGGTGCAGGTGCCGACGACGTTGCTGGCCATGGTCGACGCGGCGGTGGGGGGCAAGACGGGGATCAACACCGCGGAGGGCAAGAACCTCGTCGGTTCGTTCCACCCGCCGGCCGGGGTGCTGTGCGACCTCGACGCCCTCGACACGCTGCCCGCGCACGACCTGCGGGCCGGGCTGGCCGAGGTCGTCAAGTGCGGTTTCATCGCCGATGACCGGATCCTGGAGCTCCTCGAGGCCGACGTCGCCGCGGCGACCGACCCGCACTCCCCGGTGCTCGCGGAACTCGTCGAGCGCGCCGTCCGGGTCAAGGCCCGCGTCGTGGGGGAGGACCTCAAGGAGTCCGACCTGCGCGAGATCCTGAACTACGGGCACACTTTCGCCCACGCCGTGGAACTCGTCGAGCGCTACCAGTGGCGCCACGGCGCGGCCGTCAGCGTCGGCTTGGTCTACGTCGCCGAACTCGCACGGATGGCGGGCCGGTTGTCCGACGCGGACGCCGACCGCCACAAGGCTGTGCTGCAGTCCCTCGGACTGCCCACCACCTACCGCGGCGACCGGTGGCCGCAGCTGCTCGACGCGATGAAGCGGGACAAGAAGTCTCGGGGTGCGCTGCTGCGGTTCGTGGTCCTGGACGGGATCGGGAAGCCCTCCCGGTTGGAGGGCCCCGATCCCGCCATGCTGCAGGCGGCCTACGCCGAGATCAGTGCTGAGTGACGCCGTTCAGCAACCCTCGCGGCTGAACGTCGCGGCCGAGGAGTAGTACCAGGGCTGAGAGTCACCGTCGGCGGCCCGACCGCCGAGGCAGAACCCCTGGGTGTCAGCGGCCAGGATCGCGACGTCGCTCGCGGGCTCGGCGATGCCCAGCGCCAGCGGGTCGGCGGTGTAGGTGCCGTTGGCCGCCCAGTAGTTCTGCTCGGCGGTGGCCACGTTCTGCAGGTCCGTCTTGACGGCCGTGTCGGTGGCCTTGGCGCGCTCGTTGAGGAGGACGGGGACGGCCACCGCGGCGACGATCGCCAGCAGGACGAAGGCGACGATCGCGCACCCCAGACCGATCAGGACCTTCACCCAGGTCGGGGTCCGGGGTGTGGTGGCGTAGGAGCTCAGGGCGTGCGTCGGCGCGCCGGACGGTGCTGCCGGGTTCGTCGGAGTCTCCGTCCGTCGATGACTCGCGAAGAACTGGGCGTTGGGGTCGAACGAGGACACGGCTACCTCCAGGTGGGTTGCAGGGAGTTTCGGGTCCTGGTGCGCCCTGCTTGAGATCGTTCAGCCGAGGGTCCGGACGAATGGCCCCCGAGAATCAGCCGCAGGCCTTGTCGGAGACACCGATGACCGGGGTGTAGTAGAGGACGACTCCGCCCGTGACGGACGTCCCCTTGAGGCAGTATCCGTTCGGCGTGACGCCGACGACCGTGACCTGGTTGATGGTCTTGGGGATGCTGAGCGAGCCGAAGTCGTTGCCGTAGGTCCCGTTGAGCCTGAAGTAGCTGGCCTGGCCGGCGGCGACGCCGGCCAGGTCGGCGCTGACGGCCTGGATTTCTTTGGCGTGCACCCTTTCCATGACGACGGGATAGCCGTACTTCGCCCCGATCGCCCCGATGGTGAGCACCACGGCCGCGGTCAAGAGCGTCTTCAACGGATTGCGGCCGGCCCGCCGGGGAACGGCTTCGGTCCGCGGCACTTCGAACGGACGGCTGTTCCCAGGGTTGAACACGGGAGCCCGGGGGGCGTAGAAGTCGTCGCCACCGGTGGGTGCGTTGTTCATCGCGGGTCCCTTCGTGGTGCTGCGGGCGCGCCTCTTGCGTGGCCCGAGGACTGCATCGACCGTTCCGTCGCCGATCTCCAGCTCCACGCCGGGAGGTCACCCGTCGGCACTAGCCGCAGGTAGTACCGCTGAACCCGCGGTCGGGGGAGTAGAAGACCGCCGACTCTGTCCCCGGGTCGTAGGCCCCCACGCAGAAGCTGCCCTCGTCCGCCTGCACGATGGCCAGGTCGTCGTCGCGCCCTGCGAGGCCGAGATCGGCGAGCTGGGTCGTGTAGTCGCCGTGGGCGGCCCTCCAGGCGTTCTGCGCGGTCGCCACCTGCTGCAACTGCTCCCGCAGGTCCGTCGCGGCGCTGGAGGCCCGGTCGTCGAGGACGACGGGGAGGGTGGCGGCGCTCGCCAGCCCGAGGACGAGCAGCACCCCGGCGCCCACGACGACGGTGCGGTGCGGTCGTCGACCCGGCCGCTCGGGGTCGGGGCGGGTGGGGGTCTCCACGTACAGGCTCACACGCGGTCTCCTCTCCCTGGTCCGACGTCGGCGGTGGTGGCTGGGGCGTTGCCCAGGAGTGATCGGGCGGGGTGTCCGCGTGACTGAGGTCCGGAGCCTCCGGGCCACCCGGACGCGCATCCCACTCCACCGTCCGGCCCAACGGACGCCCCTGCAGGCTGGGCGCAGGGTGATCGCCGGGACACCCGGACGCCACCCGTGCGGACGGGACGGGGGCCGTGCGCTCGGTAGGATGCATCAGCTACACCCGCGCCCGTTCCCGGTCGCCGGGTGATCGACGGACAACGAGATGGACTGAGAGACGACGTGGCATCGACGAACGACCTGAAGAACGGCACCGTGCTGAACCTCGACGGCAACCTCTGGGCCGTGGTCGAGTTCCAGCACGTGAAGCCCGGCAAGGGCGGGGCCTTCGTCCGGACCAAGCTCAAGAACGTCCTCTCCGGCAAGGTCGTGGACCGCACCTTCAACGCCGGCTCCAAGGTGGAGACCGCGACGGTCGACAAGCGCGACATGCAGTACCTGTACAAGGACGGCGAGGACTTCGTCTTCATGGACTCCGCCACCTACGACCAGCTCTACGTCAGCGCGACCACCGTCGGTGACGCCGCCAACTACATGCTCGAGTCCACCGAGGCCATGGTCGCGACGCACGAGGGCACCCCCCTCTACGTCGAGCTGCCGGCGTCGGTCGTCCTCGAGATCACCTACACCGAGCCCGGACTGCAGGGTGACCGCTCCACCGGTGGCACCAAGCCCGCGACGGTGGAGACGGGCTACGAGATCCAGGTCCCGCTGTTCCTCGAGACCGGCACCAAGGTCAAGGTGGACACCCGCTCGGGCGACTACCTCGGCCGCGTCAACGACTGATGGCTGCCCGCCGCAAGGCACGCACACGCGCGCTGGAGGTCCTCTTCGAGGCCGACCAGCGCGGGCTGGCACCCCTCGACGTCCTCAAGGACAAGATCGTCCGCGCCGACCCGCCCGTGGGCGAGTACGCGGTCACCCTCGTCGAGGGCGTCGTCGCCCAGCAGGCCCGCATCGACGAGATCCTCTCGACGTACTCGATGGGCTGGACGATCGACCGGATGCCGGCGGTCGACCGCGCGATGCTCCGCATCGGGGTCTGGGAGATCCTGCACGCCCCCGACGTCCCCGACCACGTCGCCGTCAGCGAGGCCGTGGAGATCGCGCAGGACCTCTCGACGGACGAGTCCCCGAAGTTCGTGAACGGGCTCCTGGCCCGGATCGCCGAGCTCAAGGAGACGCTCTCCGCCTGAGTGGGTGGGCGTGCTGGAGGGGGATCGTTGCCTCCCCGATGACGTAGAGCGTCATCGCGGAGGCAACGATCCCCCTCCGCGTCAGCCGACCCGTCGGGCGGCGATAGCGAGGGTCGCGCTCAGTTGCCGGAGGAACCCCTCCATGTCGGCGAGGACGTCGGCGGGGGCGATGGAGACGAGCAGGATCCCGGCTTCCGCGTAGGCCCGCTGCTTCGCCTGGGTACGCCGGATGTCGTGGGGCGTCGAGTGCCAACGGATCCCGTCGACCTCGAGCGCGACGCCGAGCTCAGGCCAGTACGCGTCGGCCTCGCCGACGACCAGGCCGTTCACGACCACCGTCTCGTTCCAGAGCGGCTGCGGCAGGCCGGACGCCGAGATCGCACGGAGAACGGTCGCCTCCGCGGTGCTCCTGACCCCGGCCGACACCTCGCCCAGGACGAGACGGGCGTCGGCAGTGCGTTGCGTCGGTCCGTCGAGGACCTCGTCCCTCAACTCCTCCACCGTGCAGCGCCGCTGGTGCAGGGTCGCGCCGAAGATCTCGCGGATGCGCTCGAGGTCGGCGCCGTGCCGGGCGGCGTCGGCAGCGGCTCGCGCGGGAGGAACGACGGGGAGGCCGCGCCGCAGACTGGTGGTGGCCTCGCGCTGGGTGCGTTCGACGGTGACGAATCCCGTGGACAGGCGTTTCCGGGTCCACGGGATGAGCACGAGGATCTGGTCCCCGATGGCGATCCGATCGCCGGTGACGCCCAGGACCTCGAGCGCGTGCTCTCCGCTCAGGACCGCAGCCGGACCGCAGTAGCCCAGGGCGCCGAGGCGTCGTTGACGCCGCGACAGCGTGCCGCGGTGGCCGGCGACGACGCCGGGGAGGACACGCTGCCAGGGGCCCCTGCTCGCCCACCGCGCGATGGTCTTGATCGGCATCCCCAACGCCCTCAGCTGCGCGTGCGTCGCGATGCGGTCGTTCTCCCGGAGGAGCGCTTCGACAGCGTCCGGGTCGAAAGTCCGTCGAGTCACACCGAGGATGTTCGGGCGGAACGATCGCCCACGTGTCGTGCTGCGATGCGGGGTGTGGACGGCCGGGTGCTCAAGGCGGCTGTGGAGACGGCGCCGTCACCCCTCCGGTGGGATCGTTGCCTCCCCGGTGACGTCTAGTGGCCTCGGGGAGGCAACGATCCCACCCCCGGGGCGCCGACAACGCCGAACGGCCCGGGCCCCACGGGGGGACCGGGCCGTCAGCGTTCGGGTGGGATCAGCCGTGCTCGACGGCGCGACGCGCGTCGGCGTTGAGCACGCCCCAGGCGATGAACTCGTCGCACAACGTCGTCGCGGGGACGTCGTAGATGACGGCGAGGGTGCGGAGGTCGTCGGCGCGGATCGAGAGGACCCGGCCGTTGTAGTCGCCACGCTGGGACTGGATGGTCTTCGCATAGCGGTCGAGGGGGCCGGCCTTCTCGGCGGGGACCTCCTGGAGACGCTCGAGGTCGAGCACGAGCCGCGGCGGCGGCTCGGAGCTGCCCTGCGGGGCGCCTTCGGGAAGCAGAGCCGAGACGGGGACTCCGTAGAAGTCCGCGAGTTCTGCCAGTCGCTGGACGGTCACTGCACGGTCGCCACGTTCGTAAGAACCGACGACGACAGCCTTCCACCGTCCCTCGGACTTCTCTTCGACGCCGTGCAGGGACAGACCCTGTTGAGTACGGATGGCGCGAAGGCGCGATCCGAGTGCGCGGGAGTAGTCCGATGCCATACGAGAATCGTCACGGAGCGTGAACGTCTTCGTCAAGCTGACCTGCCGTTTCCCACCCTGTTCTCAGAGATTCACCACTCTCTCGGCACTCCAGCCATTACTCCGTGTGAGCGTTTGACCCCGCAACGACAGCTCTCGGGAGTCGAGGCGCCCCCGCACGAGGACACCAGCCTGCTCCTGTAAGGTCCCCGGTGACCAGCACCCACCGTCACGACGAGGTGGGGAGCCGGTGAAGACGTCCTTTAAGGATCCGTCCAGTGAGGCGGGGAAGGAGGTCGCAGTGAGCGCTGCCCATGACCAGGCAGACCCGTCCGCCCAGGGCAGGGTGCTCCTCGAAGGAGCCGACATCTCCCGTGCCGTGTCGCGCATCGCGCACGAGCTGCTGGAGACCAACCGGGGTGCGGACGATCTCGTCCTGCTCGGCATCCCCACCCGCGGGGTCCCCCTCGCGAAGCGACTGGCGGCCAGGCTGGCCGAGGTCGAGGGACGCACCGTCCCGACCGGCTCCCTCGACGTGACGATGTACCGCGACGACCTGCGCCGCCACCCCACCCGCGAGCTGCTCCCCACGGAGCTGCCGGCCGGCGGGATCGACGACAAGGTCGTGGTCCTCGTCGACGACGTCCTCTACTCCGGGCGGACCATCCGGGCCGCCCTCGACGCCCTGAACGACCTCGGCCGCCCCCGTGCGGTCCGTCTCGCCGTCCTCGTCGACCGCGGTCACCGCGAGCTGCCGATCCGCGCCGACCACGTCGGCAAGAACCTCCCGACCTCCTCGACCGAGCGCGTCAGCGTCCTGCTGAGCGAGCTCGACGGCCGCGACGCGGTCATGATCACGGGAGGCCCCCAGTGACCATGCGCCACCTGCTCTCCGCCGCCGACCTCGACCGCGACGCCGCCGTCCGCGTCCTCGACGTCGCCGAGGAGATGGCCGCCACCCAGCGCCGGGAGATCAAGAAGCTCCCCACGCTGCGCGGGCGGACCGTCGTGAACCTCTTCTTCGAGGACTCCACCCGCACCCGCACGTCCTTCGAGGCCGCCGCGAAGCGCCTCAGCGCCGACGTCATCAACTTCTCCGCCAAGGGCTCCAGCGTCTCCAAGGGCGAGAGCCTCAAGGACACCGCGCTGACGCTGGAGGCCATGGGCGCGGACGCCGTCGTCGTCCGGCACGGCTCCTCCGGCGCCCCGCACCGCCTCGCGCACGCGGGCTGGACGAAGGGCGCGGTCGTCAACGCCGGCGACGGCACCCACGAGCACCCCACCCAGGCCCTGCTCGACGCCTACACGATGCGTCGTCACCTCCGCGGCGGCACGGGTGACCTCGAGGGCGCGAAGGTCGTCATCGTCGGCGACGTCCTGCACTCCCGGGTCGCCCGCTCCAACGTCCTGCTGCTGCACACCCTCGGCGCGCAGGTCACGCTCGTCGCGCCGCCGACGCTGCTGCCCGTGGGGATCGAGGACTGGCCGTGCGCCTCCTCCCACGACCTCGACGCGACCCTGCGCGAGCGCGACCCCGACGCGGTGATGATGCTGCGCGTGCAGGCCGAGCGGATGGACGCCTCCCAGGGGTCGTTCTTCCCCTCCGCGCGGGAGTACAGCCGTCGCTACGGCCTGGCCCGCACGCGGCTCGAACTGCTCAACGACCACGCGATCGTGATGCACCCCGGCCCGATGAACCGCGGGCTGGAGATCTCCGCCGAGGCGGCCGACTCGGTCCGCTCCACCATCGTCGAGCAGGTCGGCAACGGCGTCGCGGTGCGGATGGCCGTCCTCTACCTGTTGCTGGCCGGCGAACTCCCGGGAGGGGACGCGTGAACACCACGATCATCCGCAACGTGAGACCGCTGGGCGGCGAGACGACCGACCTGCTGCTGCGCGACGGCCGCATCGACGCGATCGGGCCGGGGCTCAGCGCCGAGGGCGCCACGGTGCTCGACGCCACGGGACTCATCGCGCTGCCGGGTCTCGTCGACCTGCACACCCACCTGCGCGAACCGGGCCGCGAGGACGCCGAGACCGTCGAGTCCGGCACCCGCAGCGCGGCCCGCGGCGGGTACACCAGCGTCTTCGCGATGGCCAACACCTTCCCCGTCGCCGACACCGCCGGGGTCGTCGAGCAGGTCCAGCGCCTCGGCGAGGAGGCCGGCTGGGTCGACGTCCGTCCCGTCGGCGCCGTCACGGTCGGTCTCGCCGGGCAGCAGCTCGCCGAACTCGGCGCCATGGCCGACTCCCGTGCGGGGGTCCGGGTCTTCTCCGACGACGGGCACTGCGTCTCCGACGCCGTCCTGATGCGCCGGGCGCTGGAGTACGTGAAGGCGTTCGACGGCGTCATCGCCCAGCACGCCCAGGAACCCCGCCTCACCGAGGGCGCGCAGATGAACGAGGGCACCGTGAGCGCCGTCCTCGGCCTGCGCGGCTGGCCGAGCGTGGCCGAGGAGGCGATCATCGCCCGCGACGTGCTCCTCGCCGACCACGTCGGCTCGCGCCTGCACGTCTGCCACCTCTCCACCAAGGGGTCCGTCGACATCGTCCGCTGGGCCAAGGCGCGCGGGGTCCAGGTCACGGCCGAGGTCACCCCCCACCACCTGCTGCTCACCGACGAACTCGTCCGGGGCTACGACCCGGTCTACAAGGTCAACCCGCCGCTGCGCACCCAGGCCGACGTCGAGGCCGTCCGCGAGGGTCTGGCCGACGGGACGATCGACGTCGTCGCCACCGACCACGCGCCGCACCCGGTCGAGGCCAAGGACTGCGAGTGGTCCGCCGCGGCCATGGGCATGACCGGCCTGGAGACCGCGCTGAGCGTGGTCCAGCACACGATGGTGGACTCCGGCCTCATCGGCTGGGACACCCTCGCCGACCGGATGTCGTTCGCCCCCGCGCGGATCGGCCGGCTCGCCACCCACGGTCAGCCGCTGGACGTGGGCAGCCCCGCGAACCTCGTGCTGCTCGACCCCGCCGCGCGCTGGACCGTCGACCCCGCCGCGATGGCCACCGCCGGGCGCAACTCGCCCTTCCGGGACATGGAGCTGCCCGGCCGGGTCGTCGCGACCTTCCTGCGCGGACGCGCGACCGTCCTCGGCTCGCAGCTGGTGGACGCGTGAAGGTCCTCGCGGTGATCGTCCTCGTCGCGGCGCTGCTGGTGCTGTGGCGGATGATGTTCATGGGCTACCGCGGCCGGGCGTTGCGCCAGCGGCGCGACCTGCCGCGACCGGTCGGGTCCAGGGACTGGAAGGCCATGAGCCGCTCCGTCGAGGGGATCTACGTCTCCACGACCGACGCGGAGAACGCCCTGGACCGGATCGCCGCCCATGGGCTCGGCAGCCGCAGCGCGGTGCAGCTCGGCTTCGTCGAGGAGGGCATCGGGTTCCTGCGCCAGGGCGCGCGCTCGTTCGTCGTCCCGATCGGAGACGTCCTCGGCGTGGGCCACGGGCCGGGCATGGTCGGCAAGTGGATCGGCAAGGAGAAGGGGCTCATCGTCCTCCGCTGGAAGCTGGGGGACAGGGTCGTCGACACGGGAGTGAAACCGCGACACCCCGCCGAGGGTGCGGCGTTCGCGGAGCAGGTGGAGGAACTCGTGCGCAAGCACAAGAACACGAAGAACCCCGGAGGTGCCCAGTGAGCGATCGCGTTCCCGCCGTGCTCGTCCTCGAGGACGGCCGCACGTTCCACGGACAGGCCTACGGCCGCGTGGGTCAGACCGTCGGTGAGGCGGTGTTCTCCACCGGCATGACCGGCTACCAGGAGACGCTGACCGACCCCAGCTACCACCGCCAGGTCGTCGTCATGACCGCCCCGCACGTCGGGAACACCGGCTACAACGACGAGGACCAGGAGTCGGGCCGGATCTGGGTCGCCGGCTACGTCGTCCGCGACCCCGCGCGCACCCCCTCGAACTGGCGCTCGCAGCGCGGTCTCGGCGAGGAGCTCGACGCCCAGGGGGTCGTCGGGATCTCCGGGGTCGACACCCGCGCGCTGACCCAGCACCTGCGCGAACGCGGCGCGATGAAGGTCGGGGTGTTCTCCGGCGACGCCGCCGCGACGTCGCCCGCGGACCTGCTGCAGGCCGTGCGGGACGCCCCCGACATGGAGGGCACCGACCTCGCCTCGCTGGTCAGCACCGACGTGGACTACGTCGTGCCGGCCGTGGGGGAGCGGCGGTTCTCCGTCACGGCCGTCGACCTCGGCATCAAGTCGATGACCCCGCACCGCCTCGCGGAACGCGGGATCGACGTGACCGTCGTGCCCTCGACCGTGACCCTGGAGCAGGTGCTGACCTCCGGGCCGGACGGGAGCGCCCCCGACGGGGTGTTCTTCTCCAACGGCCCGGGCGACCCGGCCGCCGCGACCCACGAGATCGAGGTCCTGCAGGGGGTGCTGGAGCGCCGGATCCCGTTCTTCGGGATCTGCTACGGCAACCAGCTCCTCGGCCGCGCGCTCGGGTTCGGGACCTACAAGCTCAAGTACGGCCACCGCGGGATCAACCAGCCGGTGATGGACCTCACGACCCGCAAGGTCGAGGTCACCGCGCACAACCACGGTTTCGCCGTGGACGGGAGCGCCGGGGAGGTCCGCGACACCCCCTACGGGCGGGCCGAGGTCAGCCACGTCGGTCTCAACGACGGCGTCGTCGAAGGGCTGCGCTGCCTGGACGCCCCGGCGTTCTCCGTGCAGTACCACCCGGAGGCGGCGGCCGGTCCGCACGACGCCTCGTACCTGTTCGACCGGTTCGTCGACCTCATGGCGAACCCGGTGCACGACGACAACGAGAAGGACGCCTGATGCCCCGTCGCACCGATCTGAAGTCGGTCCTCGTCATCGGGTCCGGGCCCATCGTCATCGGCCAGGCCGCCGAGTTCGACTACTCCGGGACCCAGGCCTGCCGCGTGCTGCGCGCCGAGGGGCTGCGCGTGATCCTGGTGAACTCCAACCCGGCGACGATCATGACCGACCCGGAGATGGCCGACGCGACCTACGTCGAGCCGATCACCCCCTCCGTGGTCGAGGCGATCATCGCCAAGGAACGTCCGGACGCGGTGCTGGCGACCCTGGGGGGCCAGACCGCGCTGAACACCGCGATCGCGCTCTACGAGAACGGCGTCCTCGAGAAGTACGGCGCGGAACTCATCGGCGCCGACGTCGACGCCATCAAGCTCGGCGAGGACCGCCAGCTGTTCAAGGGCGTCGTCGAACGCTGCGGTGCGGAGTCCGCGCGCAGCCACCTCTGCCACTCGATGGACGAGGTCCTCGCCGGGGCCGCCGACCTCGGCTACCCCGTCGTCGTGCGCCCCAGCTTCACCATGGGCGGTCTGGGTTCGGGTTTCGCCTACGACGAGAACGACCTCCGGCGCATCGCCGGTCAGGGGCTGCACCACTCGCCCGTGACCGAGGTGCTCCTCGAGGAGTCGATCATGGGCTGGAAGGAGTACGAGCTCGAACTCATGCGCGACCGCGCCGACAACGTCGTGGTCGTCTGCTCGATCGAGAACTTCGACCCGATGGGCGTCCACACCGGCGACTCCATCACCGTCGCGCCCGCGATGACCCTCACCGACCGCGAGTACCAGCGGATGCGCGACATCGCCATCGCCGTCATCCGCGAGGTCGGCGTCGACACCGGCGGCTGCAACATCCAGTTCGCGGTGAACCCCGCCGACGGCCGCATCATCGTCATCGAGATGAACCCTCGGGTGTCGCGTTCCTCCGCGCTGGCGTCGAAGGCGACGGGGTTCCCCATCGCCAAGATCGCCGCCCGCCTCGCCGTGGGCTACACCCTCGACGAGATCCCGAACGACATCACCCGGTCGACCCCGGCCAGCTTCGAGCCCTCCCTCGACTACGTCGTGGTCAAGGTCCCCCGGTTCGCCTTCGAGAAGTTCCCGGCCGCCGACCCCACGCTGACCACGACGATGAAGAGCGTCGGCGAGGCCATGGCGCTGGGCCGCAACTTCACCGAGGCGCTGCAGAAGGCGCTGCGCAGCACCGAGAAGCGCGGTGCGCAGTTCTCCTGGGCGGGTGACCCGGGGGACCGTGCGGACCTGCTGCGCCGCGCCGCGCAGCCCACCGACGAACGCATCGGGCTGGTCATGCAGGCCATCCGCGCGGGCGCGACCCCGGCGGAGCTGTTCGAGTCCACCCGGATCGACCCGTGGTTCCTGGACCAGCTGTTCCTGCTCGACGAGATCGCCGTCGAGGTCCGCGAGAGCGACGAACTCACCCCGGACCTGCTGCGTCACGCCAAGCGGCACGGGTTCTCCGACCTGCAGATCGGCGAACTGCGTCACCTGCCCGAGGACGTCGTCCGCGGCGTCCGGCACGCGCTGGGGATCCGGCCCGTCTTCAAGACCGTCGACACCTGCGCCGCCGAGTTCGCGGCGAGCACGCCGTACCACTACTCCAGCTACGACGAGGAGGACGAGACCCGCCCCCGCGAGAAGGAGGCGATCCTCATCCTCGGCTCCGGCCCCAACCGCATCGGGCAGGGTGTGGAGTTCGACTACTCCTGCGTGCACGCGAGCTTCGCGCTGCGCGACGCCGGGTACGAGACCGTCATGGTCAACTGCAACCCCGAGACGGTGTCGACGGACTACGACACCTCCGACCGCTTGTACTTCGAACCGTTGACCCTCGAGGACGTCCTCGAGGTCGTGCACGCCGAGATGCGGTGCGGCCCGGTCAAGGGCGTCATCGTGCAGCTCGGTGGGCAGACCCCGCTGGGCCTCGCCGCCAAGCTCGAGGAGGCGGGCGTCCCCATCATCGGGACCTCCCCGCAGGCCATCGACCTCGCCGAGGAGCGCGGCGCCTTCGGCCAGGTGCTGGAACGCGCCGGGCTGGTCGCCCCCAAGCACGGGACGGCGTCGAGCTTCCCGGGCGCCAAGGCGATCGCCGCCGAGATCGGCTACCCCGTCCTCGTCCGCCCGAGCTACGTCCTCGGCGGCCGCGGGATGCAGATCGTCTACGACGAGGCCTCCCTCGAGGAGTACATGCGGACCGCGACCGAGGTGTCGCCGGAACGTCCCGTGCTCGTCGACCGGTTCCTCGACGACGCCATCGAGATCGACGTCGACGCGTTGTTCGACGGCGAGGAGATGTACCTCGGCGGGATCATGGAGCACATCGAGGAGGCCGGCATCCACTCCGGCGACTCGGCCTGCGTCATCCCGCCCGCGACGCTCGGGAACTCCGAACTCGCCCGGGTCCGCACCGCGACAGAGGCCATCGCCCGCGGGGTCGGGGTGCGGGGTCTGCTCAACGTGCAGTTCGCCCTCGCCGCCGACATCCTCTACGTCCTCGAGGCGAACCCGCGGGCCTCGCGCACCGTGCCGTTCGTCTCCAAGGCCACCGGGGTCGCACTGGCCAAGGCCGCAGCACGGTTGATGGCGGGCACGTCGATCCGGGACCTCCGGACCGAGGGTCTGCTGCCGTCGCGGGGCGACGGTGGGCTGCTGCCGGCGGACTCGCCGGTGTCGGTGAAGGAAGCGGTGCTGCCGTTCGCACGGTTCCGCACCGCCGAGGGCGTCGTCGTCGACTCCCTGCTCGGGCCGGAGATGCGCTCGACCGGTGAGGTCATGGGCATCGACGTCGACTTCCCGACGGCGTTCGGGAAGTCGCAGACCGCCGCCTACGGCGGGTTGCCGACGGAGGGGACCGCGTTCATCTCGGTCGCCGACCGGGACAAGCGCGCGATGATCTTCCCGATCAAGCGCCTCGCCGACCTCGGGTTCACCCTGGTCGCCACCGAGGGCACCGCGCAGGTGCTGCGCCGCAACGGGATCGCCTCCACCGTGGTGCGCAAGCTCACCGAGGGCGTGGGGGAGGACGGGGAACCCACGATCGTCGGGCGCATCGGGGACGGCGAGATCTCGATGGTCGTCAACACCCCCTCCGGCAACCAGGCCCGCGCCGACGGCTACGAGATCCGCGCCGCCGCCACCGCGGTCGGAGCCCCGATCATCACGACGATCCAGGAGCTCTCCGCCGCGGTGCAGGCCATCGAGGCCTACCGCAACGGCGGCGGACGGAACGTCGCGTCGCTGCAGGAACACACCGCGCGGCTCGTCGCCGCCTGGGACGGGTTCCGCGCGTGACCACGACGGCGCGCTTCGGGGAGCGCCTCGCCGAGGCGATGGCCGCGCACGGTCCGCTCTGCGCGGGCATCGACCCGCACGCCCCGCTGCTCGCGGCGTGGGGCCTGACCGACGACGCCGCGGGCGTCGAACGGTTCGGCCGCACGGTCGTCGAGGCGCTCGCCGGGAACGTCGCCTGCGTCAAACCGCAGGCGGCGTTCTTCGAACGGCACGGCTCCCGGGGGGTGGCGGCGCTGGAACGTGTCGTCGCCGACGCCCGGGCGGCGGGTCTGCTGACGATCGTCGACGCCAAGCGCGGGGACATCGGCTCGACCATGGCCGCCTACGCCGACGCGTTCGTGGGTGACTCGCCGCTGGCCGGGGACGCCGTCACGGTCTCGCCCTACCTGGGGTTCGGGTCGTTGCGCCCGGTTCTGGACCTGGCCGCGGCGAACGGCCGGGGCGTCTTCGTGCTGGCGCTCACTTCGAACGCGGAGGGGGCCGGCGTCCAGCACGCGCTCGGTCGCGACGGTCGCTCCGTCGCCCGGGCCGTCGCGGAGTCGGCGGCGCGGGAGAACTCCGGCGCGCTGCCCTTCGGCGACGTCGGTCTCGTCGTCGGCGCGACCGTGGGTTCCGCCGTGGGGGACCTGGGCATCGACCTCGACGCCGTGAACGGTCCGCTGCTGGCCCCCGGGGTCGGCGCGCAGGGCGCGACCGCGCAGGACCTGCAGCGGGTGTTCGGCCACGGGCGCCGGTTGGTGCTCGCGTCCAGTTCGCGGGAGGTCCTACAGGCCGGGCCCGACGTGACGGCCCTGCGCGACGCGGCCCGGCGCAGCGCGGACGCGGTCGGGGCGGCGCTGGCCCGCTAGCGGCAGCCCCGCCGCTCACTACGATGGACGGGTGCTCCTGCGACACCCCGGCGAGACCTGCTGATGC
This sequence comes from Kineococcus sp. AC630, assembly GCF_979255925.1. NCBI lineage: Bacteria > Bacillati > Actinomycetota > Actinomycetes > Kineosporiales > Kineosporiaceae > Kineococcus > Kineococcus sp. AC630. The sequence goes on along the minus strand of NZ_CEEDMJ010000005.1, from coordinate 90,346 downwards.
CCTCGAAGGAGATCGCCCGCGGACTCGCGGCCCTCACGGTGACGGCCGTCGAGGTCGGTCACGACGAGCTCGAGGCGCGGCGTCAGGTCGGCGCCTTCCTGCGCGGTCTCTCGCTGGACCCGGTGACGATCCTGCGCGAGGCCGTCGCGGCCGTGGCCGAGCTCGCTCCGGCGGAGATGCGGGTCGCGGGCGGCGAACGGCAGCTCCTCGCCGCGCTGGAGGCCCGCGCCTGGCTGGAGCGGATGACCGTCGACACCGCGAGCGGCACCCCTCTCTGACCCGTGATCCCGCGGGGAATCCCGCGAGATCGCGGGTCGGGGGAGGTGTTCACCGTGAGGTGGTTGTGTGGTTGCTGAGAGTGGCTAGGTTGCTCCCGATCACGGAACCGACCGGGGGGACCCACTCATGCGCCACGCCCGACTGCTGAGCGGGGGCGCGTTCGCCCTCGTCGTCGCGAGCCCACTGCTCACCGCCCTGCCCGCCGCGGCGACCGGCTGCGCCGCGCCCACGCAGGCCGTCGGGGCCGTCCAGGGGAGCGGCGACGTCAGTCCTCTCGCCGGCCGGACCGTCACCGTGAGGGGGACCGTCGTCGGCGACGTCCCCGGGTTGTCCGGCTTCTACCTGCAGGACGGCGGGGACCGGGACCGCGCGACCTCCGACGGCGTCTTCGTGTACGCGCCGGACGCCGCGGTCGACCTCGGGGACACGGTGACCGCGACCGGCGCGGTGAGCGAGTACTCCGGGCAGACCCAGGTCTCGGCCCGCGGCGGCGTCACCACCGTCTGCGCCGAGGGATCGGCGAGGAACCTGCCGAAGGCCGCGAAGCTGGACCTCCCCGCCGACCCCGCCGCCCGCGAGCGCCTCGAGGGCATGCTCGTCGCCCCGGCCGACACGCTGACGGTCAGCGAGGTCTACGACCTCACCCGCTTCGGGGAACTGACGCTCTCCGAAGGCGGCCGGCTCGTCCAGCCCACCGAACTGGCCCGCCCGGGCTCGCCCCGCGCGCAGCGCATCGCGACGGACAACGCGAACTCCAGCATCGTCCTCGACGACGCCTCCAGCGCCCGCACCAGCACGACGGAGCGGCCCTACCTCTCGGCCACCACCCCCGTCCGGGTGGGCGACGTCGTGCGGTTCCGCGAACCGCTCGTCCTCGGCCACGGGTTCGACGCCTGGCGGTTGCAGCCCGCCGACGGCACCGCCGACGGGGTGTTCACGGCCCAGGACACCCGGGAACGCCGCCCCGACCGCGTCGGCGGGGACGTGCAGATCGGGGCCTTCAACGTCCTGAACTACTTCCTGACCTTCACGGGCCCGGACGCACGGGGGGCCGCGGACCAGGCGGGACTCGACGCCCAGGCCGCCAAGATCGTCCCCGCGATCAGGGCCCTCGGTGCCGACGTCGTGACCCTCATGGAGATCGAGGACACCGACTCCACCGGACTCACCCCCGGCAACGCCGACACCGCGCTGGCCGACCTCACGCGCCGGCTGAACGCGGCGGGCGGCGGGCACTGGTCCTACGTCCCGATGCCGGCCGAGCTGTACGGGGTGCAGCGCGACGCGATCCGCAGCGCCATCGTGTACCGCGACGACACCGTCCGGGCGCTCGGCGCCCCCGTCGGCCTCGTCGACGAGAGCGTCTGGTCCAACGCCCGCGAACCGCAGGCGCAGACCTTCGTGCAGGTCGGGCGGGGGAGGACCGACCGGTTCACCGTGGTGGCGAACCACTTCAAGTCCAAGGGTTCCGGTGACGACGCCGTCGGCGACGACGCCGACTCCGGCGACGGGCAGGGAGCCTGGAACGGTGACCGGGTGCGCCAGGCCGCGTCGCTGGCCGGGTTCGCGGACCGGTTGCGCCGCAGCACGGGTGACCCCGACGTCGTCCTGCTGGGCGACTTCAACTCCTACACGCGTGAGGACCCGATCGAGGAACTGCGTCACGACGGGTTCACCGACCTGGGCTCGAGGTTCGACGCCGGTCGCTACAGCTACGTCTTCGACGCCCTCTCCGGTTCTCTCGACCACGCGCTGGCCACCCGGGAGCTGACGCGGAAGATCACCGGCGTGGCGCACTGGAACGTCAACTCGGTGGAGTCCTTCGCCTACGAGTACGACGGGGACCCGGCGCTGTACGCGGCGAACCCCTACCGCTCCAGCGACCACGACCCCCTGGTGATCGGCGTCGACCTGGAGCGCTGACGGGGACCCGGCGACCCGTTCCCGGAGCCCGCGGGGAGGACCACCCGGGGCGGGTGGGGACCCCCTCCCGTTGCAGGGCTGTGAACAGGGTGGATAGGTTCAGCCGAACTCCTCCTGGTGTTCGTCCGCTCGACCGGGCGACACCGCAGAAACTCGAGTGGACGACCCGAGGTGACTACGTGGCTCTGCCTCCCCTGACCGCCGAACAGCGCGCCGCTGCGCTGGAGAAGGCGGCTGCCGCCCGCCGGGAACGCGCCGCGGTGAAGCACCGCCTGAAGTACACCGGCGGCGACCTCGAAGAGGTCATCAAGGACGGCCAGGAGAACGAGGTCCTGGGCAAGATGAAGGTCTCCGCGCTGCTGGAGTCGTTGCCGAACGTGGGCAAGGTCCGCGCGAAGCAGATCATGGAGGAGATCGGGATCTCGGAGTCGCGCCGCGTGCGGGGCCTCGGGGCGCACCAGATCGCCGCCCTGGTCGACCGGTTCGGGAACCACCGCTCCCCGGACCACGCCGCCGGGAGCCCCTCCTGAACGCTGCGGCCCCGCGCCTGACCGTCCTGGCCGGCCCCACGGCCGTCGGGAAGGGCACCGTCTCCGCCGACCTCCGCACGCGCTACCCCGAGGTCTGGATCTCGGTGTCGGCGACGACCAGGGCCCAGCGCCCCGGTGAGGTCGACGGGGTGCACTACCACTTCGTCTCCGAGGACGTCTTCGACGGCTACGTGCGCGACGGCGAGCTGCTGGAGTGGGCCCGCGTCCACGGCCGCCACCGCTACGGCACGCCGCGTCGTCCCGTCGCCGACGTGCTGGCCTCCGGTCGACCGGCGCTGCTGGAGATCGACCTCGCGGGCGCCCGCCAGGTCCGGGAGTCGATCCCCGTCACCGGCCTGAACGCCCAGTTCGTCTTCCTCGCCCCGCCCAGCTGGGACGAACTCGTCCGCCGCCTGGTCGGTCGCGGGACGGAGTCGGAGGAGGAGCGCGAGCGCCGCCTGGCCACCGCGAAGGTCGAACTGGCGGCCGAACCGGAGTTCGACGTGACCATCTACAACGACGACGTGCGCCGGGCGACCGACGAGCTCGTAGGATGCATGGGTCTACCGGTCCACCCTGCGTGATGGACCGGACGCTTTCGAACCGAGGAGAACCATCGTGGCTGGAACCGTCGCAGCGCCCGAGGGCATCACCAACCCGCCCATCGACGACCTGCTGACGGCCGCCGACTCCAAGTACGCCCTGGTCATCTACGCCGCCAAGCGCGCGCGTCAGATCAACGCGTACTACTCCCAGCTGGGCGAGGGCCTGCTGGAGTACGTCGGTCCGCTCGTCGAGACCCACGTGCAGGAGAAGGCGCTGTCCGTCGCCATGCGTGAGATCAACGAGGGTCTGCTGACGTCGGAGCCGATCGAGCAGCAGTGAGCACCACCCGTGGCCCCGCGAACGGCCCGCGCGTCGTCCTCGGGGTCGCGGGAGGCATCGCCGCGTACAAGGCGGCGCTGCTGCTGCGCGAGCTGACCGAGTCCGGGCACGACGTGACCGTCGTGCCCACCGCGGCCTCCGAGCACTTCGTCGGGCGCGCGACGTGGGAGGCGCTGTCCGGGAAGCCGGTCGCCACCGACGTCTGGAGTCACGCCGACGAGGTCCCCCACGTCCGGCTGGGCCGGCACGCGGACCTCGTGGTCGTCGCCCCCGCGACCGCCGACCTGCTGGGTCGGGCGGCGCACGGCCTCGCCGACGACCTGCTGACCAACGTGCTGCTGACGGCGACCTGCCCGGTGCTGCTGGCCCCGGCGATGCACACCGAGATGTGGCTCAACCCGGCCGTCCAGGCCAACGTCGCGCTGCTGCGCTCGCGCGGGGTCACCGTGCTGGAGCCGGCCTCCGGTCGCCTCACCGGCGCCGACACCGGCCCCGGGCGCATGCCCGAACCCGCCGACATCGCCGCCGCCTGCCGCCGCCTGCTGGCTTCCGGGCCGCGGTCCTACGACCTCGCGGGGCGACGGGTCGTCGTCTCCGCGGGCGGGACCCGCGAACCGCTGGACCCGGTGCGCTTCCTCGGCAACCGCTCCTCGGGGCGCCAGGGGGTCGCGCTCGCCGCGGCCGCCGCCGCGCGGGGCGCGGTCGTGACCCTCGTCGCCGCGCACGTCGAGGTCCCCGACCCCGCTGGCGTCGAGGTCGTCCACGTCGCGACGGCCGCCGAGCTGGGGGAGACCGTCCGGGCCCTGGCCGCCTCCGCCGACGTCGTCGTGATGGCCGCGGCCGTCGCCGACTTCCGCCCCGCGACCCGCGCCGGCAATAAGATCAAGAAGTCCGAGGACCCGGCCCGCGACCCGGTCGTGGTGCTCGAACGCACCGACGACGTCCTCGCCGGGCTGGTCCGCGCGCGCGCCGGCGCCGCACCGGTGATCGTCGGGTTCGCCGCCGAGACGGGGGACGAGACCGGCACCGTCCTCGAGCACGGCCGGGCGAAGCTGGCCCGCAAGGGCTGCGACCTGCTGGTGCTGAACGAGGTGGGGGAGGCGAAGGGCTTCGCGACCCCCACGAACGCCGTCACGATCCTCGGCGCCGACGGTTCCGAGCGCGAGGTGCCGGAGGCGAGCAAGGACGTCGTGGCCGACGCGGTGTGGGACGCCGTGGTGCCTATGCTGACGTCCGCCGTCACACTGACGACGTGAAGGACCCGTTTGGAGACTGGAGCCCCGTGACGACCCCGCTTCGCCTGTTCACGTCCGAGTCGGTCACCGAGGGCCACCCGGACAAGATCTGCGACCAGATCTCCGACGGGATCCTCGACGCGCTGCTGGCCCAGGACCCCAGGAGCCGGGTCGCGGTGGAGACGATGGTCACGACCGGCCTCGTGCACGTGGCCGGCGAGGTCACCACCGAGGCCTACGCCGACATCCCCACGATCGTGCGCCGGACGTTGCTGGACATCGGCTACGACTCCTCGGCGAAGGGTTTCGACGGCCGTACCTGCGGCGTCGAGGTCTCGATCGGCTCGCAGTCCCCGGACATCGCCCAGGGCGTCGACTCGGCGTGGGAGAACCGCCAGGACGGCGGCGGGGGAGACCCCCTCGACCTGCAGGGCGCCGGTGACCAGGGCCTGATGTTCGGCTACGCCTGCGACGAGACCCCCGAGCTCATGCCGTTGCCGATCCACCTGGCCCACCAGCTCTCGCAGCGGCTCTCGGAGGTGCGCAAGAAGGGTGAGATCCCCTACCTGCGTCCCGACGGCAAGACCCAGGTGACGGTCGGCTACGACGGCGACAAGGCCGTCCGCCTCGACACCGTCGTGCTCTCCACCCAGCACGAGCCGGACGTGGACCTGATCAAGACGCTGACCCCGGACGTGCGCCGCTTCGTCATCGAACCCGTGCTGGAGGGTCTCGACCTCGACACCTCCGACATCCGCCTGCTGGTGAACCCGACGGGCCGCTTCGAGATCGGCGGCCCGATGGGCGACGCCGGTCTCACCGGCCGCAAGATCATCGTCGACACCTACGGGGGCATGTCCCGCCACGGCGGCGGCGCGTTCTCCGGCAAGGACCCCTCGAAGGTCGACCGCTCCGCCGCGTACGCCATGCGCTGGGTCGCGAAGAACGTCGTCGCGGCCGGTCTCGCGACCCGCTGCGAGGTCCAGGTCGCCTACGCCATCGGCAAGGCGCAGCCCGTCGGGCTCTACGTGGAGACGTTCGGCACCGAGAAGGTCCCCCGCGCCCGCATCGAGTCCGCCATCCGCGACGTGTTCGACCTGCGTCCGGCGGCCATCGTGCGCGACCTGCAGCTCCTGCAGCCGATCTACGCCCAGACGGCCGCCTACGGCCACTTCGGCCGGGAACTGCCCGGGTTCACCTGGGAGCGCACCGACCGGGTCGAGCAGCTGCTCGCCGCGACGGGTGCCTGACCCTCACCCGACCGTGTCCGCTGACCACGACGCTCAGCCCGCGCTCGACGGGCTGAGCGTCCCCGCGGTCGCTCCGGCGAAGAAGAAGCCGGCCGCGAGGAAGAAGACCCTCGAGGGGGTCGCGGAGACCGACCCGGTCGCGCGAATCCTGGTGAGTTCGCAACTGCCGCACCTGGACCGGCCCTTCGACTACCTCGTGCCCGCGTCGATGGAGAACACCGCCGAACCGGGACGCCTGGTCCGCGTCCCGTTCGCGGGCACCGACGCCGAGGGGTACGTCCTCGAGCGGCTCGCCGAGAGCGAGCACCCGGGCCGCCTCGCCCGGCTGCGGCGCGTGGTCTCGGGCGTGCCGGTCCTCACCCCCTCCACGCTGGAACTGTGCCGACGCGTCGCCGCGGAGTACGCGGGGACGCTGTCCGACGTGGTCCGCCTCGCCGTTCCCGGCCGGCACGCCGCCGCCGAGGAGTCGGTGCTGAGCGCCGACCCCGTCGTGCACGAACCCGTCGTGCTGGGGGAGGACCTGCACGGGTGGGAACGCCACAGCGCCGGACCCGCCTTCCTCACCCACGTCCGCGACGGCGGGTCACCGCGGGCCGTCGCCACCTTCGCACCGGGGACGGACCCGTTCGCGGCGCTCGCGGTCGCCGCACGCGCGACGCTGGCCTCGGGGCGGACGGCGCTGCTCGTCGTCCCCGACCACCGCGACCTCGACCGGTTGTCGCAGGCGCTGAAGCGCATCGTCCCGGAGGGACACGTCCGCCTCGAGGCCGACGCCGGACCGTCGCCGCGCTACCGGGCCTTCCTGCAGGCCCTCACCGGCCGCACGCGGATCGTCGCGGGCACCCGGGCCGCGGTGTTCGCCCCGCTGCCCAACCTGGGGCTCATCGCGGTCCTCGACGACGGCGACGACTCCCACGCCGACCAGCGCGCCCCTTACCCCCACGTCCGCGAGGTCGCGGTGCTGCGCGCCGAGCAGACCGGCGCCGCCGCGCTGTTCGCGGGCCGGACCCGCACCGCCGAGACGCAGCTGCTGCTGGAGTCCGGCTGGGCGCGTCCCGTCCTCGCCTCCCGCGACACCGTCCGCTCCTCCTCGCCGCGCATCTCCGTCGCCGGGACGAGCGGCTTCGACGCCCAGGACCCGCTGGCGGCGGCGGCGCGACTGCCCTCCGACGGGTGGCGGGTGCTGCGCGACGCCGTGCGGCGCGGGCCGGTGCTCGTCCAGGTGCCGCGGACCGGCTACGTCCCCACGCTGGCCTGCCAGACGTGTCGCGATCCTGCCCGGTGCACGTCCTGTCACGGCCCGCTCGCCGTCACCGACGCGGGGGAGCGCGCCTCGTGCCGCTGGTGCGGCCGGCCGGCGACGGACTGGGTGTGCCCGAACTGCGGCGACGGCCGGTTCCGGGCGGTGGTCACCGGGGCCCGCCGCACCGCCGAGGAGCTCGGCCGGGCCTTCCCCGGCGTCGACGTCCGCACCTCGGGCGGCTCGCAGGTCCTGGACACCGTGCCGGACAAGCCGTCGCTGGTGATCTCCACCCCGGGCGCCGAACCGGTCGTGGCGACCGGGTACGCCGCGGCGCTGCTGCTCGACGGGTGGGCCCTGCTGGCCCGCCCGGACCTGCGCGCGCAGGAGGAGGCGTTCCGGCGCTGGACGAGCGCCGCCTCCCTGGTCCGTCCCGCCGCCGAGGGTGGGGCGGTCGTGGTCGTCGCCGATCCCCAGGCCGCGGCGGTGCAGGCCCTCGTGCGCTGGGACCCGGCGGGCTTCGCCGAACGGGAGCTGGCCCAGCGCCGCGAGCTCGACCTGCCCCCGGCGGCGCGCTTCGCCGGTCTCATCGGGGTCGCCGCCGACGTCGAGGACTTCGTCGAGGCGCTGCCCGAGCTGCCCGGGGTGCGGGTGCTCGGACCCCTGCCCGTGCCGGACCGGCCCGGTCACGCACCGATGGTCCGCAGCGTCGTGCGCGTGCCGCGGACGGAGTCGGCCGCGCTGTCGGCCGCGGTGAAGAACGTCACCGCCGGTCGCAGCGTCCGCAAGCTGCCCCTGGTGCGGGTTCGCATGGACCCCCTCCAGATCGGCTGACCGCGCGCCATCGCCGTGACGGGTGAAGGATCGCCCCCGTGGACTTCCGACACCTCGGCCGCTCCGGCCTGAAGATCAGCGAGATCACCTACGGCAACTGGCTCACCCACGGGTCCCAGGTCGAGAACGAGGCGGCGATCGCGTGCGTGCACGCCGCCCTCGACGCGGGGATCACCACCTTCGACACCGCCGACGTCTACGCCAACACCGTCGCCGAGACCGTCCTCGGGCAGGCGCTGAAGGGGCAGCGACGGGAATCCCTGGAGATCCTCACCAAGGTCTTCGGCCCCATCGGCCCCAAGCAGCACAACGACACCGGCCTCTCCCGCAAGCACGTGATGGAGGCCTGCGAAGGGTCGCTGCGCCGCCTCGGGACCGACCACATCGACCTCTACCAGGCGCACCGCTATGACTACGCGACGCCGCTGGAGGAGACGATGCAGGCCTTCGCCGACCTCGTGCGGCAGGGGAAGGTCCTCTACGTCGGGGTCAGCGAGTGGACCTCCGAGCAGCTGCGCGCCGGCGTCGAACTGGCCGGGAAGCTCGGCTTCCAGCTCATCTCCAACCAGCCGCAGTACTCGATGCTGTGGCGGGTCATCGAGGAGGAGGTCGTCCCGACCTCGAAGGAACTCGGTGTGTCCCAGGTGGTCTGGTCGCCCATCGCGCAGGGCGTGCTGACCGGCAAGTACGTCCCGGGCGGCAAGCTGCCCGAGGGCTCGCGCGCCACCGACACCAAGGGCGGCGCCGACATGATCAAGCGGTTCATGCGCGACGACGTCCTCTCCCGGGTGCAGGAGCTCAAGCCGATCGCGGCGGAACTCGACCTCTCGATGGCGCAGCTCGCCGTGGCGTGGGTCCTGCAGAACGAGAACGTGGCGACCGCGATCATCGGGGCCTCGCGCCCGGAGCAGGTCGCCGACAACGCCGGGGCGGCCGGTAAGACGATCCCGGCCGAGGTGCTGGCCCGCATCGACGCCGTCCTCGGTGACGTCGTCGAGCGCGACCCGGCCAAGACCCACGAGTCCTCGCCCAAGCAGCGCGAGGTCTGATCCCCGCGCCCGGGCTCAGGACTCCTGGTGGGGGCGCGGGACCGGGGTGAACGCGCGGGTGTCCCAGGAGGACCACGAGGTCTGCGGGGTCCGGGCGACGGGGCGGGTGGAAGCCAGGCGCAGGTCGGCCTCCACCCGTGCCGCCCGGGCGCGCGGGCGCACCACGGCGAGGTCGACGAAGGCGCCGACCACGGCCACGAGCATGAGGATCCACCCCACCGTCGCCACGTCGACGACGTCGAGGTCGACGTGCACGGCGAAGGCGAGGATCGCGCCGATCGTGAGCAGGCAGCAACTGTTTCCGGTTCGCACGACCCCACCCTCCGCGGTCGCAACGGTGGAACCCGCCCCGGCTCACCCGCCCGCCGCAGGAGGGTCCCTCCGTAGGCGGCCGTGGCAGCACGCAGAGCCACCGGTCGCGACGGGGCGTGGCTGCGCGTCGTCGTCGACGGTCACCACTGGCCCGTAGACTCGACGCCGCACCCAGCCGTTCCACTTCCAGGGAGCCTCGTGGCGATCCAGCCCATCCGACTCTTCGGGGACCCCGTCCTCCGCCAGCGCGCGGAGGAGGTCACCACCTTCGACAAGGAGCTGCGGCAGCTCGTCAAGGACCTCGAGGAGACGATGCTCGCCGCCCCCGGGGCGGGGCTCGCGGCCCCGCAGCTCGGGGTGTCGCTGCGCGTGTTCACCTACAACGCCGACGACGAGATCGGGCACCTGATCAACCCCGTCCTCGACCTCTCCGAGGAGTGCCAGGAAGGTGACGAGGGCTGCCTCTCGTTCCCCGGGATCGTCGCCGACACCCGGCGTTCCCTGCACGTGGTGGCCAAGGGCTTCGACATGCACGGTGAACCGGTCACGATCTCCGGCTCGGAGTTCAAGGCGCGGGCCATCCAGCACGAGACCGACCACCTCGACGGCATCCTCTTCATCGACCGCCTCGACAAACCGCAGCGCAAGCTGGCGTTGAAGGCCGTGCGCGAGGCCGAGTGGCTGGGTCTGGAGACGCCGCAGATCAAGGTCTCCCCGCACGACACCTTCGGTCAGGCGAGGTAGTGCGCCTCGTCGTCGCCGGAACCCCCGACGTCGCCGTCCCCGCCCTCGACGCGCTGCTCGCCAGCCGGCACGAGGTCGTGGCCGTGCTCACCCGTCCCGACGCGGCCGCCGGTCGCGGCCGTCGCCACGCCGCCTCGCCCGTGGCGCTGCGGGCCCGCGAGGTCGGACTCCCGCTCCTGCAACCGGTGAAGCCGCGCGGTGAGGAGTTCCTGGCCCAGCTGCGCGAGCTGGCGCCGGACGCCTGCCCGGTCGTGGCCTACGGGGCCCTGGTGCCGCGCGCGGCGCTGGACGTCCCGCGCTTCGGCTGGCTGAACCTGCACTTCTCGCTGCTGCCCGCCTGGCGCGGAGCGGCGCCCGTGCAGCGCGCGGTGATGAACGGTGACGACGTCAGCGGCGCGTGCGTCTTCCAGCTCGAGGAGGGGCTGGACACCGGTCCGGTCTACGCCTCGTTCGCGGATCCCGTCGGCCCCACCGACACGTCGGGGGACCTGCTGTCCCGGTTCGCGGAGCGCGGGGCCGCGTTGCTGGTCGACGTGCTCGACGCGATCGAGGACGGCACCGCCCACGCCGTCCCGCAGCCGTCCGAGGGGGTGTCGCTGGCGCCGAAGATCAGCGTCGAGGAGGCCCGGATCGACTGGACGGCGAGCGCCGCCGAGATCGACCGCCGGGTCCGCGGCTGCACCCCCGAACCGGGCGCCTGGACGACGTTCCGCGGCGACCGCGTCAAGGTCGGCCCGCTCGTCCCGGGCCCGGAGGACGTGCCCGCGGGGCGCATCGTGGTGGAGAGGAAACGGGTCCTGGTGGGTTCTGCCCAGGGCTCCGTGGCGCTGGGCACCGTCCAGCCCGCGGGCAAGAAGGCGATGAACGCGACCGACTGGGCGCGTGGGATCCGGCCGGAGCCGGAAGAGGAGTTCTCGTGACCGGACCGAAACTGGGAACAGGTCAGCAGCAGACCCCGCGCACCGGGGTCAAGCAGGACCGCTTCACCCGCGTCGACGAGTCGCGCAAGGTCGCCTACGAGGTGCTGCGCGCGGTGTCCGGGGACGACGCCTACGCCAACCTCGTGCTGCCGAAGCTGTTGCGCGCGAGGAAGTTGAACGGCCGCGACGCCGCGTTCGCGACGGAACTCGCCTACGGCGTCCTGCGCGGTCAGGGCACCTACGACGCGCTGCTCGCCACGCTCGTCGACCGCCCCTTCGCCGAGCTCGACGCCGGGGTCCTGGACATCCTGCGCATGGGCCTGCACCAGCTGCTGGCCATGCGGGTCCCCGACCACGCCGCCGTCGCGACCTCCGTCGCGCTCGCGCGCAACGTCGTGGGCGGCGGGCCGTCCGGCCTGATCAACGCCGTGCTGCGCAGCGCCGCCGGCCGTGACCTCGACGCCTGGATCGCGGAGGTCGCGAGCACCGGTCGTGAGGACGACGACCTCGCGCTGCGCTACTCCCACCCGCAGTGGATCGTGCGCAGCCTGCGCGAGGCGTTGAAGGCGCACGGGCACGAGGTGGGCGAGCTGGAGGACCTGCTCACCGCCGACAACACCCCCGCCCAGGTCGCCGTCGCCGCCCTGCCGGGGTTGTCCGAACCCGAGGACCTCGTGGGGAAGGCGTCCTTCCTCGAGGTCGTCCCCGGCCGCTGGGCGCCGACGGCGGTCCAGCTCGTCCACGGCGACCCGGGCAAGCTGCCTTCGGTGCGCGGCGGGCGGGCCCGGGTGCAGGACGAGGGGTCGCAGATCGTCGCCCTGGTGCTCGCCGCCGCGGACGTCGAGGGGCGCGACGAGCGCTGGCTCGACCTGTGCGCCGGGCCGGGCGGCAAGGCGGCCCTGCTGGCCGCGACGGCCGCCGGGCGGGGAGCCGCGCTGACCGCGGTCGAGCTCGCCCCGCACCGCGCCGACCTGGTGCGCCAGGCCCTCACCGCGATCCCCGGCGAGGTCGAGGTCCGGGTCGGCGACGGGCGCACCGTCGGATCCGAGGAACCCGCGAGCTACGACCGGGTGCTCGTCGACGCGCCCTGCACGGGCCTCGGAGCCCTGCGCCGCCGCCCGGAGGCCCGCTGGCGCCGCACGCCCGCCGACCTCGGCGAGCTCGGTCCGCTGCAGCGCGAGCTGCTGGCCTCGGCGCTGGACGCGGTCCGCCCCGGGGGGGTCGTCGCCTACGCGACGTGCTCGCCGGTGCTGAGCGAGACCCGCCTCGTCGTCGACGACGCGGTGAAGGCCGCGAAGAAGCGCGGGGTCCTCGTCGAACGTCTCGACACCCCGGCGGTGCTCGAGCGGGTGGTGCCTGGGATGCCTTCCGCCGCAGCGGGTCAGGCCGTGCAGCTGTGGCCGCACACGCACGGGACGGACGCCATGCACGTCGCGCTGCTGCGCCGCGTCAGCTGATCCCACCCGACGGGAGGCGGGGCCGGTGCGCCCGGGCGGAGGGGGCGTGGGAGGTTTCGGGGGTGAACTCCGCCGAGAAGGCCGCACGACTGCGGCAGCTGCACGCCGATCCCGAACTCCTCGTCCTGGTCAACGTCTGGGACGCGGTCTCCGCCACCGTCGTCGCGGGTGAACCGCAGACCAAGGCGCTGGCCACCGCCGGCCACTCCATCGCCGCCACCTTCGGCTACGGCGACGGCGAGCAGATCCCGCTCGACCTCGCGCTCTCGCTCGTCGAGCGCATCGTCGTCGCCGCCGGTGACCTGCCCGTCTCCGCCGACCTCGACGGTGGCTACGGCAACGCGGGGGAGACCGTCCGCAAGGCCATCGGCGTGGGCGTCGTCGGCGCCAACGTCGAGGACCAGCTGCGACCGCTGGCCGACTCCGTCGCCAACGTCGAGGCCATCATCGCCGCCGGTGAGGCCGAGGGCGTCCCGTTCGTCCTCAACGCCCGCACCGACGCGTTCGCCAAGGGCGGCGACCGACCCGCCGACGTCGTCCTGGCCGACGCGATCGAACGCGGCCGGGCCTACCTCGCCGCCGGGGCCACCACCGTCTTCGTGCCGGGCATGCTCGACGAGGACACCGTCACGCAGCTCGTGGCCGCCTTCGGCCCGCAGAAGCTGTCGGTCATCGGGTTCCCGAGCCTGCCGGACCAGGCCCGCCTCGCGGAGCTGGGCGTCGCGCGCATCACCTACGGTCCGCTGACCCAGCGGGTCGCGCTGACCGCCCTGCAGGACGCGGCCCGCGGGATCTACGCCGGTGGCGGCATCCCCGAGGGCACCCGACCGCTGAACTAGTGACGCCGAACCGGTGACATCGCTCCCGGATCGCCGGGAGCGGTCACACCCGTGAGCGCCGGTGGGCGAGGATGAGTTCCGTGACCTGGATCGAAGACCTCGCCCACCGCGCCGACGCCGTGCTGCCGGACTACGTGTCGGAGTACTACCACTCCTACGCCGGCGACGGTTCCTGCGGACGCGAGGGGATCGCCGACTGGAACGCGCTGCGGTTGCGGCCCAGCGTGCTGCGCGACGCGTCGATCCAGAGCACCGCCACCCAGGTCCTCGGGACGCCGGTCGCGGCCCCGATCCTGGTGGCCCCGATGGCCCAGCAGGTCGGTGCCCGCCCCGAGGGCGAGGTGCTGACCGCCCAGGGGGCGGCCAAGGCCGGGACCCTGCTCGGGGTCTCCACCAACACCGGCGCGACGTTCTCCGACATCGCCGCCCAGGGCGCGCCCTGGTGGTACCAGGTCTACGTCGCGCGCGACCGCGAGGCGACGCGCCTGCTCGTCCAGCGCGCCGCCGAGGCCGGGGCCGGGGCCCTCATCCTCACCGTCGACACCACCCCGATCGGCCGCGAGATCCCGGCGATCGACCCGCGCAACTGGCCCGCCGGCCCGCGCAAGAACCGCACCGCGAACCTCACCGCCGACGAGCTCGACCGGTTCGGCGCCGACACCGACATGGCCCTCGACCTGACCCCCGACACCATCGGCTGGCTCGCCGAGACCTCGGGCCTGCCGGTGCTCTGCAAGGGCGTGCTGACCGCCCGTGACGCGCGCCGCTGCGTCGACGCCGGGGCCGAAGGGATCATCGTCTCCACCCACGGCGGTCGCCGCCTCGGCAACTCCGTCACCTCCGCGTACGCACTGCCCGAGATCCTCGCCGAGGTGGGGTCCGAGGTCGAGGTGCACGTCGACTCCGGCATCCGCGGCGGAGCCCAGGCCGCGGCGGCGATCGCCCTGGGCGCCAAGGCCGTCCACATCGGCCGCCCGGTCATGTGGGGTCTGGCCGCCGACGGGGCCGACGGGGTCGCCGCGGTGCTCGCGACCTACCAGGCGGAGTTCGTCACCACCCTGCGTCAGATGGGGATCGGCTCCGTGCACGACCTCGCGCCGCGCGACGTCGTCGTCCGCCGCTGACGCGGGGGGATCGTTGCCTCCCCGGTCCCGCTGGACGACACCGGGGAGGCAACGATCCCGAGCGCGGCGGCTACCCTCGGCGGGTGTCGAGCACCGTGCAGATCAACCCCAGCATCCTGTCCGCGGACTTCGCCAACCTCGAGGCGGAACTGCAGCGGATCTCCACCGCCGACGCGGCCCACGTCGACGTCATGGACGGCCACTTCGTGCCCAACCTGACGCTCGGGCTGCCCATCGTCGAAGCGCTGCAACGAGTCTCGCCGATCCCGCTGGACTGCCACCTGATGATCGAGGCCCCGGACCGCTGGGCGCCGGCCTACGCCGAGGCCGGCGCGGCGGGGGTCACCTTCCACGCCGAGGCCGCGATCGCCCCGGTGAAGCTGGCCCGCGAGATCCGCGCGGCGGGCGGTCGTGCGGGGATCGCGCTGCGGCCCTCGACGCCGATCGAGCCGTTCGTCGACCTCCTCGGCGAGTTCGACATGATCCTCGTCATGACCGTCGAACCCGGGTTCGGCGGGCAGAGCTTCCTCGACGTCACCCTGCCGAAGGTCCGCCGCGCACGGGCCGCCATCGGTGACCTCGACGTCCGGCTGCAGGTCGACGGCGGGGTCTCCGCGGACACGATCGAACGGGCCGCCGACGCCGGCGCCGACGTCTTCGTCGCCGGGTCCGCGGTCTACGGGGCGCAGGACGCGGCCGCCGCGATCGGGACGCTCAGGAACCTCGCCGCCGGGGCCTGCAGGCACTGACCGGGTCCGCGTGGCACACTGCCGCCAGCAGTACCAACAGCTAGACCGCACGACACGCGTGCTCCGGGGTCGGTGGAAGTCCGAGCCGGCGGTGACAGTCCGCGAGCCCCTGCTTCGGCAGGTGGTTGATCCGGTGGAACTCCGGGGCCGACGGTGAGAGTCCGGATGGGAGGCAGCGCGCGGTGTCGTCGGTGCGAGCCGTCGTCGCCGTCCTCTGCTGACGCGCGTGCCGGTCCCTCCGACGACGCCCGAGTCGACGGTCCGCCGCGGTGCACCCCTCCGGGGATGCTCCGTCGCCGACCCGTCGTCGCCCCCCTGTGTGCACCCCTCCGGGGTCCGTTCGTCGGACCGTCCGAGAGGCAGGAACCGGTGGTGGCACCAGCAGCAGAACTCGCCGCGATGCGACGCGCCCTCGAGCTCGCCGCGCGCGGACCCACGCACGGACCCAACCCCCGGGTCGGGTGCGTGATCCTCGCCCCCGACGGCACGACCCTGGCCGAGGGGTACCACCACGGTGCGGGCTCTCCGCACGCCGAGGTCGTGGCGCTGCAGGCGCTCAGCACCTCCGCCGCGGGGGCGACCGCGATCGTCACCCTGGAGCCGTGCAACCACACCGGGCGCACCGGGCCGTGCAGCCGGGCCCTGCTCGCCGCCGGGATCACCCGCGTCGTCGTCGCGACCCCCGACCCGAACCCGCACGCTGCCGGCGGCATCGCCGAACTCACCGCGCACGGGGTCGACGTCGAGGTCGGCCTGCTGGGAGAGGAGTCCCGGGCCCTCAACGAACGCTGGGCCACCGCCGTCGGCCGCGGCGGACCGTGGGTGACCTGGAAGTGGGCCTCGACCCTCGACGGGCGCTCCGCCGCCGCCGACGGGAGCAGCCGCTGGATCACCTCCGCGACGGCCCGGACCGACGTGCACCGGCTGCGGGCCGAGCACGACGCCGTCCTGATCGGGACCGGGACCGCGCTCGCCGACGACCCCTCGCTCACCGTGCGGCGCGACGGCGTCGTCCGCGGGCCGCAGCCGCTGCGGGTCGTCGCCGGACTGCGCGACCTGCCGCCCGGAGCGCGACTCCTCGACGGGGATGCGGACCTGCTCCACGTCCGCACCCGCGACCCCCACATCGTCCTCGCCGAGCTCGCCGCCCGCGAGGTCCGGACCGTCCTGCTCGAGGGCGGCCCGGCGCTCGCGGCCGCGTTCCTCGCGGCCGGTCTCGTCGACGAGGTCGTCTGCTACCTCGCCCCCGCCCTGCTCGGCGCCGGTCCCGCCGCCGTCGGCGACCTCGGGATCCGGGGGATGCCCGACATCGCCCGCCTGCGGACCACCTCCGTCGACCTGGTCGGCGACGACGTCCGCATCGTCGCCCGGCCGCTCGGCCGTGACGTTCCACCGCAGTACCAGCCCAGTCAGACCAGCCACGAGTTGCAGGAGGCCTTCGGTGTTCACCGGGATCGTTGAGGAGATCGGCGAGGTCGTCGCCGTGGAGTTCGGTGCGGAGTCGGCGAGGCTGACCGTGCGCGGTCCGCTGGTCGTGTCCGACGCCGTGCACGGGGCGTCGATCGCGGTGGACGGGGTGTGCCTGACCGTGGTCGACCAGCCCGAACCGGGGACGTTCACCGTCGACGTCATGCAGGAGTCGTTGGTGCGCAGCTCGTTGCACGACGTCGCCGCGGGGCGTCGGGTGAACCTGGAACGGGCGATGGCCGCCCACGGCCGCCTCGGCGGGCACATCGTCCAGGGCCACGTCGACGGCACCGGCACCATCGCCGTGCGGACGCCGGGGGAGGCGTGGGAGGTCGTGCGGGTCGCGATCCCGGCCGACCTCGCCCGCTACGTCGTGGAGAAGGGGTCCATCACCCTCGACGGGACCTCGCTGACCGTCTCCGGGGTGAGTCCCGTCGAGGAGCGGGAACCGTGGCTGGAGGTTTCGCTGATCCCCACGACGCTGGACCTCACGACCCTGGGTCGCAAACCGGTCGGGGCCACCGTCAACCTCGAGGTGGACGTGCTGGCGAAGTACGTCGAGCGCCTCAACGCCTTCGACCGGTCCGCGCAGGTGTCCGCGTGAACGCCCCGACGGTGGGTCTCGACCGGACCATCGCCGCGGCCCTCGACGCGTTGCGCGCGGGGAGACCCGTCCTGGTGACCGACGACGCCGACCGCGAGAACGAGGGCGACGCGATCCTCGCGGCGGAGCTCGCCACCCCCGAGTGGGTCGGCTGGACCGTGCGGCACACCTCCGGGATGATCTGCGCGCCGATGCCCGCGGAGCGCGCCGACGCCCTCGGGCTGCCGCGGATGGTCGAGCGCAACGAGGACTCCTACCGCACCGACTACACCGTCAGCTGCGACGCGGCGGTGGGCGTCACGACCGGCATCTCCGCCGCCGACCGGGCCCGCACCGCGCGCGTCCTCGCCGACCCGGCCTCGGCCCCCTCGGACCTGATCCGACCCGGGCACGTGTTCCCGCTGCGGGCCCGTCCCGGTGGGGTGCGGGAACGGCCCGGACACACCGAGGCCGCCGTCGACCTCTGCCGGTTGGCGGGGCTCGCGCCGGTCGGGCTCATCTCGGAGCTCGTCGAAGACGACGGATCGATGTCACGCTGGGACCAGATCGTCGCTCTGGGTGAGGAATTCGACCTGCCCGTGCTGACGATCGCCGATCTGCGGGCTCACTTGACCGCAGCTGCACCCGAGGGAGAGCACAGATGAGCGGGGACGGAAGTCCGGAGATCACCGTCGACGGGAGCGGGCTGCGGATCGCGGTCGTCGCCGCCCGGTGGCACACCGAGACCATGGACGGCCTCGTCGCGGGGGCGCGCCGCGCACTGGAGGCGTCGGGCGTCACCGACGTCACCGAGGTGCGGGTGCCCGGAGCGTTCGAGCTGCCCGTCGCCGCCTCCCGCCTCGCCCGGGCGGGCTACGACGCCGTCGTCTGCCTCGGCGTCGTCATCCGCGGGGGCACCCCCCACTTCGAGTACGTCTGCGACGCGGCGACCTCGGGGCTGACCCAGGTCGCGGTGACCACCGGCGTCCCGATCGGCTTCGGGGTGCTGACCGTCGACACCGAGGCGCAGGCGCTGCACCGTGCCGGCCTGCGCGGCTCGCGCGAGGACAAGGGCGCCGAAGCCGTCCTCGCCGCCCTGGAGACCGTCGTCGCCCTGCGCGACGTCGCGCCCCTCCCGAAGGGCTGACCCCGCCGGGTGGGATCGCGAGGTCGGATCGCAGGGTGGGATCGTTGCCTCCCCGAGGTCGCTGGGGGTCCTCGGGGAGGCAACGATCCCACCCGGCCGGCTCCGCCAGGGGGTGGCAGGAAAGCGGGGCGCCACCACCTAGACTCCGTGCACGTGAAGACCTTCGACGCCCTGTTCGCCGAGCTGAGCGACAAGGCGCTGACCCGACCCGCTGGGTCGGGGACGGTGCTGGAACTGGACGCCGGGGTCCATGCCATCGGCAAGAAGGTCGTCGAGGAGGCGGCCGAGGTGTGGATGGCTGCGGAGCACGAGTCCGGGGAACGGACGGCCGAGGAGATCTCCCAGCTGCTGTACCACCTGCAGGTGCTGATGATCTCCCGCGGACTGACCCTCGACGACGTCTACGCCCACCTCTGAGGAACCCACCATGCTGCGCATCGCCGTCCCCAACAAGGGTTCTCTCGCCGAGGCCGCCAGCGCCATGCTGCGCGAGGCCGGCTACAACCAGCGCCGCGAGGCGAAGGAACTCATCCTCGACGACCCGGACAACTCCGCGCAGTTCGTCTTCCTGCGCCCGCGCGACATCGCGCTCTACGTCGGCTCGGGGACCCTCGACGTCGGCATCACCGGTCGTGACCTGCTGCTGGACTCCCACGCGCCGGCGTCGGAGATCCTGCCGCTGGAGTTCGCCCGCAGCACCTTCCGCTTCGCCGGCCGCCCCGGGGTCGCCGAGGGTGTGAGCGACCTGCAGGGCCGCCGCATCGCGACCAGCTACTCCGGCCTGCTGGGCAAGCACCTCGCCGAGCACGGCGTGACCGCCGACATCGTGCACCTCGACGGGGCCGTGGAGACGGCCGTCGCCCTCGGCATCGCCGACGTGATCGCCGACGTCGTCGAGACCGGGACCACCTTGCGCGCCGCCGGGCTCGAGATCTTCGGTGAGCCGATCATGTCCTCGGAGGCGACCCTCGTCCGCCGGGCCGACGCCCCGCTCGACCCGGCCGTCGAGGTCCTGGTGCGTCGGCTGCGCGGGGTCCTCGTCGCCCGCCAGTACGTGATGGTCGACTACGACTGCCCGAAGTCGATCGTCGAGGAGGCCTGCGCGATCACCCCGGGGCTGGAGTCCCCGACGGTGTCGCCGATGGCGAACCCGGACTGGGTGGCGGTACGCGCCATGGTGAAGAAGGCGGCGACCAACCAGGTCATGGACGACCTCTACGACCTCGGTGCGCGGGCGATCCTGGTGACCAGCATCCACGCCTGCCGGTTGTGACGCCCCCCGTGCCGAGTGCGGTCCCGGAGTCCCCGTTCCGCCCGCGCCGGGCGCGGGTCGTCGGACTGGTCTTCGCCGTGGGCGTCGTCGTCGTGATGGTCGGGATGTCGATCCTGCTCACGTTCTCGCCGCAGTCCGGGTGGACCGGCCAGGACACCGTCTCGGCCGTCGTCTTCGCCGTGCTGCTCGCCGGCGTCCTCGTCCGCCTCGTCGCGGTCCGCGCCCGGGTGACCGCCGACGGCCTCGAGGTCCGCAACGTCGTCTTCACCCGGCAGGTGGCCTGGGGCGCGGTCGTCGCCGTCCGCTTCGGCGGGGCCGAGCCGTGGCTCACCCTCGACCTCGACGACGGCGAGAACCTCGCGGTCATGGCCGTCCAGCGCGCCGACGGCGAGTTCGCCCAGACCGAGGCGCGGCGCCTGGCCCGCCTCGTCGAGGCGCACGCGCCGCGCCCCGACGTCGACTAGCGCCAGGCCGGTTCCCCGCCCGCCGTGGTGTCGGACGTGAAGACGACGTCGGCACGGAACGGCTCGTGCGAGAACAGCTCCGCCTCCTGAGCGGCCCACGCGTCCCAGTGCGCCTCGAACGTCGCCCCGTCCCGGGTCAGGGCCCGGTCGCGTCGGACGTCGGGGTCGGCCTCCAGGCGAACTAGCAGGTCCACGGGCCGGGCGCAGCCCGACCCGACCCCCTCGACCACGACGGTCCCCGCCCGGGGGAGGACGACCTCGCGGGTGTAGGCGGCCGTGGCCCAGTCCCAGACCGGGTGGGTCGTCGACGCGCCGGAACGCAGACCGTCGAGGACCCGGCCCAGCAGCCGCACCGACGCCGCGAGACCGGACCACCCCGGGTAGAGGTCGTCCATGTGCACCACGACCGCCCCGACGCGGGCCGCGAGGACGTCGGCGAGGTCGGTCTTGCCCGACCCGGACCGGCCGTCGACCGCCACCACCACCGGACCGGCGGGTGGGACCGGCGTCGCCGCCAACAGGGCGACCACCTCGTCGACGACGTCGGTGGTCGAGCGGGCGGTCAGAACCACGTGGGGCACCAGGGGGCCTCGGGCGTCGCGAAGAGCGTCTGTAGGGCGAACGCGTCCGCGGCGGAGCAGTCGAGGCGTCCCGCGCGGTGCAACGCCACCGCCGAGGTCCCGCCGAGCACGAGCGAGGCCAGCTCCCCGACCCCCAGCACGACGTCGGGCGCCGCGTCGGTGGTGGTGATCTCGGCGCAGACCCACCCGTCGGCGCCGCAGCGCTGCGGGGCGACGTGCAGGGAGACCGTCGCGTCGGCCAGCCCCAGCGGGTCCACGACCTTCAGCACCAGCGTCCCGCAGCCCAGGTAGCGCCGTGCGGCCAGCGCACCCGGGACGTCGAGGACGCGCAGCCACGCGAAGTCGTCCACGGGCCCGGTCTGCACCGCACGGGGATCGAGGAGCAGGTGCGGCAGCAGTTCGTCCACGGGCCGGTCCTTGGCCCGGGTGGTGCGCACCAGGTCGATCGAGGTCACGAACTCCCAGAGCGCGCGGTAGGCGGCGGGCGTCGTCGCCGTCAGGTCCAGGACCGTCGTCGTACCGGTGACGACGCGCCCCACCGACTCGTCGCGCAGCTCGTAGACGACGTAGCCGTCGGCGGCCCCGCGCTCGTCGCGGTGCAGCACCGCGTGACCGTGGGTCCCGATCCAGCGCCCCGCGCCCCGGCGGTTCGCGGCCTCCCAGAAGGCGGCGTCGCGGTGCAGGCCACCCGGGCGGGACCGCCGCGCCGCGTCGTGGACCAGGGCCGCCTCGTCGAGCGCTCCGGTGACGAACTCCAGCGACCCGCTCGCCGCCGGCGCGTCGTCGCGGAACCGCACCCGGGTGTTGTCGATGGCCAGGCTGGTCGCCCGGGTCGCGGCGCCGAACCCGAACCGGCCGTAGATCGGGGCCTCCGCCGCGATGAGCGTCGCGAAGGCGTGCCCGGCGAGCCGGGCGCGCTCGAGGTCCGCCGTCAGCATCCGCGTCAGCAGCCCCCGCCGGCGGTGGGTCGCGAGGACGGTCGCCGTGGAGACCGCGTCGACGCTCACCGGACCGGCGCCCGGCATCGTCAGCTCGGAGTCGAAGGTCCGCAGCGTCGCGACGAACCGCTCACCGTCGCGGACGGCGGTGAGGCGGTGCGCGGCGATGGCCTTCGACCGCTCGTCGAGGTCGGCCTCGGTGGGGGCGGCCTCGAGGAAGGCCGCCCGGCTGGAGGTGTACCAGGCGCGCAGGGCGTCCCGGTCGCCCGGGTCGACCGAGCTCAGCGGAAGGGTCTCCTCGAGCACGCTCATGCCCGCCACCGTAGCGGTCGGGCCCCGACGCGGCCCCGTCTAGTCTGACCCCGTGAGCGTCGCCGTCCGTGTCATCCCCTGCCTCGACGTCGACGCCGGCCGCGTCGTCAAGGGCGTCAACTTCGCCGACCTGCGGGACGCCGGTGACCCCGTCGAACTCGCGCGGCGCTACGACGCCGAGGGCGCCGACGAGCTGACGTTCCTCGACGTCACCGCCTCCTCCGGCTCGCGGGAGACCACCTACGACGTCGTGCGCCGCACCGCGGAGCAGGTCTTCATCCCCCTCACCGTCGGCGGCGGTGTCCGCAGCGTCGCCGACGTCGAGAAGCTGCTGCGCGCCGGCGCGGACAAGGTCGGCGTGAACACCGCGGCCATCGCCCGGCCCGAACTCATCGCCGAGATCGCCGACCGCTTCGGCGCGCAGGTCCTCGTGCTCTCCGTCGACGCCCGCCGGACCCTGCCCGGCGAACCCACCACCGCGTCCGGCTTCGAGGTCACCACCCACGGTGGCCGACGGGGGACCGGCCTCGACGCCGTCGAGTGGGCCGCCCGCGCCGCCGAGCTCGGCGCCGGGGAGATCCTGCTGAACTCGATGGACGCCGACGGCACCAAGGCCGGCTTCGACCTCGAGATGCTCGGCCAGGTCCGCGCCCGGGTCAGCGTCCCCCTCGTGGCCAGCGGCGGCGCCGGGGCCGTCGAGCACTTCCCGCCGGCCGTCGCCGCGGGCGCCGACGCCGTCCTCGCCGCCAGCGTCTTCCACTTCGGCCAGCTCACCGTCGGCGAGGTCAAGGACGCGCTGCGGGCCAGCGGGTCCGCCGTCCGCTAGCCCGGGAAAGCCTTCCGGAAGCGCTGCACCGCAGCGGGAGTGCCGTCGATCTCGACCTTCGCCCGACTGCGCCGACCGAACGCGTGCAGCACCAGCTCCGCCGGCTCACCCGTGAGCGAGACGGCCTCCTCACCGGAGCGGACGACGGCGCGCGGACCGCCCGGGGTGACCAGCACGACCCCGACCCCGGCACGGCGGTAGGCGACACGACCCATCACCCTCACCGTGCGCCACAGCGTCGCCGTCTGCCCCCGGGGGAGCTCGCGCGGGGCCCAGTCGTCCTGGGCCCGCAGGATGTCCTCGTGGTGGACGAAGAACTCCGAGGTGTTCGCCAGGCTGTCCAGCGCCTGCAGCTTCAGCGGCCCGTGCGGGCCGTTGCGCACCCGCTCCACCAGCTCCTCGAAGGGCTGGGCGCCCAGTTCCGCCAGCACCCGCGCGCGTCGCGGGCGCAACGGGCCCACGGCTTCGCCCAGCACCACGTCCGGCCGGTTGTCGCGCACCGCCAGGTGCACCAGCAGGTCACGCACGTCCCAGCCCGCGCAGAGCGTCGGCGCGTCGGGACCGACCCGCGAGGCGCTGTCGCACAGCGCGTCACGCTCCCGCCGGGCGTCGGTGCGGTGGCTGCTGCGGGGGGCCTGCGCCGTCGTCATGGCCAGATCGTGCCACCCGGGGCGGAGCGCGCCACGCGCGGGCGGTGAGACCATCGTCCCCGTGTCGTCCCTCGATCTCGATCCCCACGTCGCCGAGCGGCTCAAGCGCAACGAGGCCGGACTGGTCTGCGCCGTCGTGCAGCAGCACGACACCCGGGAGGTGCTGATGGTCGCCTGGATGGACGACGAGGCGCTCGCGAGCACGCTGGCCACCGGCCGGGCCACCTACTTCTCCCGCAGCCGCCAGCAGTTGTGGCGCAAGGGCGACACGTCGGGGCACGTCCAGTGGGTCAAGAAGGTCTCGCTGGACTGCGACGGCGACGCCCTCCTCGTCGAGGTCGACCAGGTCGGGGCCGCCTGCCACACCGGCGACCGCACGTGCTTCGACGCCGTGACGCTGCCCCTCCTGCCGGCGTGAACGCCGGACGCGAACGCGGTCTGCTGCTGCTCGCCGGGATCGCGGGGGCCGTCGTCGGCCTCGGGGCCGGTGCGCCGACGTGGGTGAGGGGGGCCGTGGAGACCGCCACCGGTGCGAGCGCCGTGCTCGTGAACGGCCGCGACGCCGCCCCCGTCGCCACCGCGCTGAGCCTGGTCAGCCTCGCCGCCGTGGTGGCCTCGACGCTGGGGCGCCGGGTCGCGCGGCTCGTGGCCGCGGTGGTCCTCGTCCTCGGCGGAGCCGGGACGGTCGTGGCCAGCCTGGCCGTCACCTCGGACCCGTCCGCGGCGTTGACCGCGCCCGCCCGGGCCGCCAGCGGGACGACCGGGGTCCGCCTCCAGGGCGACCCGTCGGTGCGGCCCTGGCCCGTGGTCTCCGCCGTCGGCGGGGTGCTGGTGCTCGTCGGCGGGGTGGGCGTGCTGGTGCGGACGCGGCGCTGGAACACGGCTGCGCCGTCCGTCGGCTCCACCCGCCACGAACGCGACGCCACCCGCGCCGCGGTCACCCTGGCTCCCCACGAGGACCCTGCCGCGGCCTGGGACTCCCTGACCCAGGGCGACGACCCCACCCGCTGAACCGCTGGACCCGCCCACCCGCTCGACCCACCGCGGCGGGCGGCCGGGCCGGGGGAGTAGGTACGGTGTGCGTAGTACGCCCCCCACCTCCAGGAGCCCACCGTGAGCAGCCAGCAGACCCCCTCGAACAGCCACGGGGCGAACGACTCGACCACCCGCGGAGCCACCGACGTCGTCGACGAGCACGGTCACGGCCACAGCGTCGCGGCCTGGGCCGGTGTCGCGGTGTGCCTCGCCGGGTTCCTCATCCTCTGCCTCGCGATCGTCTTCCCCAGCCTGACCTGGGGGATCATCGGTGGCGTCGTCATCGTGGCCTCCCTGGCCGTCGCGGGCGGGCTGGCCAAGGCCGGGTACGGCGTCAAGAAGGCCGACGGGACCCCGGTCGGCGTCGGCCGCGCCCAGCACTGAGCAGGCCCTCACCGGACGGGGTCAGGACGGTGTCGGGCGTGTCGGTGAGCGGGGATACCCTCGTGCTGTGACTGTCCTCGACGACATCCTGGCCGGCGTCCGTGAGGACCTGGCCGCCCGCAAGGCGCTGACCACCCTCGACGAGTTGAAGGACCGCGCCCACCGTCAGGTCGCGGCGAAGGACGCCCGTGCGCTGCTCAAGCCGCGTGACGTGGAGCAGCGCGGGGTGAAGGTCATCGCCGAGGTGAAGCGCAAGAGCCCCTCCAAGGGGGCCCTCGCCACCATCCCGGACCCGGCCGCCCTCGCCGGGCAGTACGAGCTCGGCGGTGCCACCGTCATCTCCGTCCTCACCGAGCAGCGCCGCTTCGGCGGCAGCCTCGACGACCTCCGTGCGGTGCGCCTGGCCGTGGACGTCCCGGTGCTGCGCAAGGACTTCGTCGTGGATTCGTACCAACTGTGGGAGGCCCGCGCCTGGGGAGCCGACGTCGTGCTCCTCATCGTGGCCGCCCTCGAACAGGAAGCTCTCGTGTCCCTCATCGAACGCACCCAGTCCCTGGGCATGACCGCGCTGGTGGAGGTGCACACGGCCGAGGAGGTCGCGCGCGCCCTCGACGCCGACGCGAAGGTCATCGGGGTCAACAACCGCAACCTCAAGACCCTCCAGGTCGACAACGGCACCTTCGCCGACCTCGCTCCGCTCATCCCCGACCACGTCGTCAAGATCGCCGAGTCGGGCGTGTCCGGTCCCCGCGACGTCGTCGAGTTCGCCCGCGCGGGCGCGGACGCCGTCCTCGTCGGCGAGACCCTGGTCAAGGGTGCGGACCCCCGCCGTGCGGTCGCCGACCTCGTCGCCGCCGGCGCGCACCCCTCCATCCAGGCGGTGCGCCCGTGAGCGCCTCCGCCGGGGTCAACGAGACGCCCCTGTCCACCTCCGCTCGCAGCTTCGCCCAGGAACGCGGCCCGTACTTCGGGGACTTCGGCGGCCGCTTCGTCCCGGAGGCGCTGGTCGCAGCGCTCGACGAGATCGAGGCCGCCCACAACGCGGCCATGGCCGACGAGGGCTTCCTCGCCGAGCTCGCCGAACTGCACCGCAGCTACTCCGGTCGTCCCAGCATCATCACCGAGGTCCCGCGCTTCGCGGCCCACGCCGGTGGGGCGCGGCTCATCCTCAAGCGCGAGGACCTGAACCACACCGGTTCGCACAAGATCAACAACGTGCTGGGCCAGGCGCTGCTCACCAAGCGGATGGGCAAGAAGCGGATCATCGCGGAGACCGGGGCCGGCCAGCACGGTGTCGCCACCGCCACCGCCGCGGCCCTGATGGGTCTCGAGTGCGTCGTCTACATGGGCGAGGAGGACACGAAGCGGCAGGCGTTGAACGTCGCCCGCATGCGTCTCCTCGGCGCGACCGTCGTGCCCGTCACGGCCGGCAGCCGCACCCTGAAGGACGCCGTCAACGAGGCCTTCCGCGACTGGGTCGCCTCCGTCGACACCACCCACTACGCCTTCGGCACGGTCGCGGGCCCGCACCCGTTCCCGGTGCTGGTCCGCGACCTGCAGAGCGTCGTCGGCATCGAGGCGCGCCAGCAGGTGCTCGACCTCGTCGGCCGGCTGCCCGACGCCGTCGCTGCGTGCGTCGGTGGCGGGTCGAACGCCATCGGCATCTTCCACGGCTTCCTCGACGACCCGGGCGTCGCGTTGTACGGCTACGAGGCCGGCGGCGACGGGATCGAGACCGGCCGCCACGCCGCGCCGATCTCGGCCGGCGTCACGGGCGTCTTCCAGGGGGCCCGCCAGTACGTCATGCAGGACGACGACGGCCAGACGATCGAGTCGCACTCCATCTCCGCCGGCCTGGACTACCCGGGCGTCGGTCCGGAGCACGCGTGGCTGGCGGCCAGCGGACGCGCCACGTACCGCCCGGTCACGGACGCCCAGGCCATGGAGGCGTTCCGCCTGCTCTGCCGCACCGAGGGGATCATCCCCGCGATCGAGAGCTCGCACGCGCTCGCCGGCGCGCTGGACCTGGGCAAGGATCTCGGCCCGGACGCCGTCATCCTCGTCAACCTCTCCGGGCGCGGGGACAAGGACGTCGACACCGCGGCGCGCTGGTTCGACCTCGTCAGCGACGCCGACCTCGTCGCCTCCGAAGCCGAGCGGGTCTCCGAGGCCCCCGAGAAGACCGAAGGATCCGGCTGGTGAGCACCTTGGAGAGCCCCGCACGCGTGGGCAAGGCCGCTGCGGCGGTGGACCGGGCGAAGTCCGAGGGGCGCGCCGCGCTCGTCGCGTACCTCCCGGTCGGCTACCCCGACGTCGACGCCTCGATCGACGCGGCCAAGGCCGCCGTCGCGGGGGGTGCGGACATCATCGAGCTCGGGTTGCCCTACTCCGACCCGACGATGGACGGGCACACCATCCAGCAGGCGGTCGACGTCGCGCTGGCCCACCGGACCCGGCCC
Organism: Kineococcus sp. AC630; assembly: GCF_979255925.1. Classification (NCBI taxonomy): domain Bacteria; kingdom Bacillati; phylum Actinomycetota; class Actinomycetes; order Kineosporiales; family Kineosporiaceae; genus Kineococcus; species Kineococcus sp. AC630. The sequence continues at coordinate 62,857 of NZ_CEEDMJ010000005.1, read as the reverse complement.
GTCGACGTCCTGCGGGCCGTCGAGGGGGTCGCCGCCACCGGCGCCGCCACCCTCGTCATGACCTACTTCCCGCCGATCGACCGCTACGGCATGGACCGCTGGGCGACCGACCTGGCCAACGCCGGGGGAGCGGGCCTCATCACGCCCGACCTCATCCCCGACGAGGCCGCCGCCTGGATCGCCGCCAGCGACGACCACGACCTGGAACGCGTGTTCCTCGTCGCTCCGAGCTCGACCGACGCCCGGCTGGCGACGACGGCGGCCGCGTGCCGCGGGTTCGTCTACGCGGCGTCGTTGATGGGGGTCACAGGAACGCGTGCCACGGTGGGCGCGGGAGCGTCGGAACTCGTCCGACGCACCCGCGCGGCCGGTGCCGAACGCGTCTGCGTCGGCCTCGGGGTCTCCACCCCGGCGCAGGCGACCGAGGTCGCGGGCTACGCCGACGGCGTCATCGTCGGCTCGGCCTTCGTCCAGCGCCTGCTCGACGCGGACTCGCCCCTCGCGGGGGCGCGTGCCGTGGAGGAGCTCGCCCGTGCCCTCTCCGAGGGTGTCCGCGCCGGCTGAACGCCTTCACCGACGAGAACCCCGACGAGGAGAACCTGCGTTGAGCACGAAGAAGCCCGGTGGCAACCCCGCACGAGCCGGGGAGGCCGAGGACGCGCGCGAAGCCCGGCGCAAGAAGGCCGCGGCCCTGCGCCAGCGTGAGCTGGCCCGCGAACGCAGCCGCAGGGTGGTGCTCATCAGCATCGCCGTCGTCGTGGTGCTGGCGCTGGTCGCCGTGGTCGTCGTCGTGATCCGACGGGCGAGCGAGCCCACCGCCGCAGCAGCGCAGCAGATCCCCGCCAGCGCCGGTGCCGCGGGGGCCGGGTACGTCCTGCCGGGCACTCCGGCCACCGGGGCGCCGACGGTGGACATCTGGCTCGACTACCAGTGCCCCTACTGCAAGCAGTTCGAGACCGCGGCCGGGGAGAGCTACCTCGCCATGGCCGCGGCCGGGCAGGCCAAGGTCGTGGTGCACACCCTGACCTTCCTCGACGGCAACCTCGGCAACACCGCCTCGCAGCTCGCGGCCGAAGGGGCGGCCGCGGCCGAAGCGCAGGGGAAGTTCGCGGAGTACACGACGACGGTCTTCGCCAACCAGCCGAAGGAGGGCGTCGGGTACACCGTGGCCACCCTGCGCGACCTGGCGAAGGAGGCGGGGGTCCCCGACCTCGACGCGTGGCAGAAGGCGGTCGAGGGTCACGCCTACCGCGACTACGTCGACTCCGTCGAGGACTCGATGAAGGCCGCCGGGGTCAGCGGTACCCCGACCATCACCGTCACCCCCGTGGGCGGGGAGAAGAAGGAGATCCCGACCGCGGACCTCCTCGGCTCCGACCCGGCCGGCGCCCTGCAGCAGGCCGTCACCGCCGCGACGGCCGCGCCGTGATCCCCGCCGCCCTGGCCTCTGCCCTCCCCAGCCCGACGGTCGCCGTCTGGCACCTGGGCCCGATCCCGGTGCGCGCGTACGCGTTGTGCATCGTGCTCGGGATCGTCGCCGGCGTGGTCATCGCCGAGCGTCGCTGGCAGGCCAAGGGCGGCCGCAAGGACTTCGTCCTCGACGCCGCGGTGTGGGCCGTCCCGCTGGGCGTGGTCGGGGCGAGGCTGTACCACGTCATCACCTCCCCCCAGGCGTACTTCGGTGCGGACGGCAGTCCGGTCCGCGCCCTCTACGTCTGGGAGGGCGGGCTCGGGATCTGGGGCGCGATCGCCGGTGGGGCCCTCGGGGTCTGGATCGCCTGCCGCCGGGCCGGGTACCGGCTCGCGCCGATGGCGGATGCGATGGCCCCGGGTCTGCTGGTCGCGCAGGCCCTGGGCCGCTGGGGCAACTGGTTCAACAACGAGCTCTACGGTCGCTCCACCGACGTGCCCTGGGCCCTGACCGTCCACCGCTGGGACGAGTCGGCCGGCCGCGCCGTCGTCGGTGCCGACGGCAACCCCGTGGTGCTCGGCACCTTCCACCCGACGTTCCTCTACGAGTCGTTGTGGTGCGCGGCGGTGGCGGTCGTGATCGTGCTGCTCGACCGGCGCTTCCGGCTGCGCCACGGACAGGCGTTCCTGCTCTACGTCGCGCTGTACTGCCTGGGCCGCAGCTACTTCGAGGACCTGCGCATCGACGAGGCCAACCAGATCCTGGGCCTGCGGGTCAACCAGTGGGTGGCCGGGATCGTCTTCGCGGTCGCACTCGTCGCGTTCATCCGTTCACGCAGGGTGCACAGGGACGATCGTGGTCAGCCCGAGGTCCTGGAACGGGTAGCCTCCTCCGAGTCGCCGGCGGTCACCCCGTCCCGTGACGAAGCGATGCAGACCGGCGGACCGACCGTCACCGCGACTGCCGATCACCCTCCGCTGGACCGTGAAGAACGCCCGGACGCGCGCAATTCGTGATGATCCGGTGACGCGGTAGTGCGCCTGAGCACCGCGTCTCGCGCGTTACAGTGAGGTGAACGCGGGCCAGCGCCGCCCCCCGTTCGTGGTGCGCGCCCTCCAGGCGTGAGCCTCATCTCGAAGAGACCCACCCGGCTCGCCGAGATCGCCACCCGTGTGGCGAACGCTCGAGGAGATCCGTCGAGAGACCCCCTGTCCACTCGAGGTCGATCGCGACCTCTCTCCGAGGACGGTGCACTGCATGTCGCATTTCCCCGCGTCGCACCCGATCACCACGTCCGTGACCCAGCCGCTGACCCCGCCGGTCCGCCCGCTGCCGTTCACGTCGTTCCCGCCCTCGGCCGGTCTCTACGACCGAGCCAACGAGCACGACGCCTGTGGTGTCGCCTTCGTCGCCACCATGCGCGGCGAACCCGGTCACGACATCGTCGACCACGCCCTCACCGCCCTGCGCAACCTGGACCACCGGGGTGCGGTCGGCGCCGAGACCAACACGGGTGACGGGGCCGGCATCCTCACCCAGGTCCCCGACGAGTTCCTGCGTGCCGTCATGGCCGAGCAGGGCGTCGAGCTGCCGTCCAAGGGGGCCTACGCCGTCGGCAACGCCTTCCTGCCGGTGGACGAGACCGAGCGCGCCGCCGCGGTCGCCCGCATCGAGGAGATCGCCGTCGCCGAGGGCCTCGACGTCCTCGGCTGGCGCGACGTGCCTGTGACGGCCGACCTCGTGGGCCAGCAGGCGCGCGCCGCGATGCCCTTCTTCGCCCAGCTCTTCGTCGCGACCCGCCGCGAGGGCCTGCAGGCGCAGGAGACCGGCATCGTCCTGGACCGCCGCGTCTACGCGCTGCGCAAGCTCGCCGAGCGCGAACTCGCCGTCTACTTCCCCTCCCTGTCCTCGCGGACCATGGTCTACAAGGGGATGCTCACCACCGGGCAGCTCGAGCCGTTCTTCCCCGACCTCTCCGACCGCCGGTTCACCTCCGAGCTCGGCCTGGTCCACTCCCGCTTCTCGACGAACACGTTCCCGAGCTGGCCGCTGGCGCACCCGTTCCGGGCCATCGCCCACAACGGCGAGATCAACACCGTCAAGGGCAACCGGAACTGGACCGCCGCCCGCGAGTCGACGATGTCCACCCCGCTCATCCCGGGTGACGTCCAGCGCCTCGGCCCGGTCTGCGCGACCGAGGGCTCCGACTCCGCCTCCTTCGACGAGGTCCTGGAGCTGCTGCACCTCAGCGGAAGGTCCCTGCCGCACGCGGTGCTGATGATGATCCCGGAGCCCTGGGAGAACAACACCGAGATGGACCCGGCCCGCCGGGCCTTCTACGAGTTCCACTCGATGTTCTCCGAGCCGTGGGACGGCCCGGCCAACCTCACCTTCACCGACGGCACCGTCATCGGCGGCGTCCTGGACCGCAACGGCCTGCGCCCCTCGCGGTACTGGGTCACCGACGACGGTCTCGTCGTGCTGGCCTCCGAGACCGGTGTGCTCGAGCTGGACCCGTCCTCGATCGTGGCCCGCGGCCGCGTCGCCCCCGGCAAGATGTTCCTCGTCGACACGGCCAAGGGCCGGATCGTCGACGACGAGGAGATCAAGTCCGAGCTCGCCGCCGCCCAGCCCTACGCCGAGTGGCTCAAGAACGTCGTCCACCTCGGCGACCTGCCCCCGCGCGAGCACATCGTGCACAGCCACGCCTCGGTCACGCGTCGTCAGCAGACCTTCGGCTACACCGAGGAGGAGCTGCGGCTCATCCTGGCGCCGATGGCCCGTGCGGCGGCCGAGCCGATCGGCTCGATGGGGTCCGACACCCCGCTCGCGGTGCTCTCGCCGCGTCCGCGGTTGCTCTTCGACTACTTCGTCCAGCTCTTCGCGCAGGTCACGAACCCGCCCCTGGACGCGATCCGCGAGGAGCTCGTCACCTCGCTGATCACCACCGCCGGGCCGCAGCAGAACCCGCTCTCGGAGTCGGCGGCGCACTGCCACCAGCTGGTGCTGCCGTTCCCGGTGATCGACAACGACGAGCTCGCGAAGATGGTCCACATCGACAAGGACCGTCGCAACCCCGGTCGCACCACCCACACCGTCAAGGGCCTGTACCGGGTCGCCGGCGGCGGGGCGGAACTCGCCCGTCGCATCGAGGAGATCCGCGCCGAGGTCTCGCGCGCCATCGCCGACGGCGCCGTCTTCGTCGTGCTCTCCGACCGCGACTCCAACGCCGAGTACGCACCGATCCCGTCGCTGCTGCTCACCTCGGCCGTCCACCACCACCTCGTGCGCCAGAAGCTGCGCACGCAGGTCGGGCTGCTCGTCGAGGCCGGTGACGTCCGCGAGGTGCACCACGTCGCGCTGCTCATCGGGTACGGCGCGGCCGCGGTCAACCCCTACCTGGCGATGGAGACCGTCGAGGACCTCGTCCGCCACGGCGTCATCACCAACGTCGACGGCACCACGGCCGTGAAGAACCTCATCAAGGCGCTCGGCAAGGGCGTCCTGAAGGTCATGTCGAAGATGGGCATCTCGACCGTCGCGTCCTACCGCGGGGCGCAGGTCTTCGAGGCGCTGGGTCTCTCCCAGACCCTCGTCGACGAGTACTTCACCGCCACGACCTCCCGCCTCGGCGGCGTCGGCCTCGACGTCCTCGCCGAGGAGGTCTCCCAGCGGCACCGCCTCGCCTACCCCCTCGAGGGCCAGGAGCGCGCGCACCGCCGGCTGGAGACCGGGGGCGAGTACCAGTGGCGCCGTGAGGGTGAGCCGCACCTGTTCGACCCCGAGACCGTCTTCCAGCTGCAGCACTCCACGCGTCAGCGCAACGAGGGCCTCTTCCGCAAGTACACCTCCCGGGTGGACGAGCAGTCCGAACGGCTGATGACCCTGCGCGGTCTGCTGCAGCTGAAGAAGGGGGTCCGCGAGCCCGTCCCGCTCGACGAGGTCGAACCCGTCAGCGAGATCGTCAAGCGGTTCAACACCGGCGCGATGAGCTACGGCTCGATCAGCCAGGAGGCCCACGAGGTCCTCGCGGTCGCCATGAACCAGCTCGGCGGACGGTCCAACTCCGGTGAGGGCGGCGAGGACGTCGACCGCCTCTACGACCCGCAGCGGACCTCGCGCGTCAAGCAGATCGCCTCCGGCCGCTTCGGCGTCACGAGCAACTACCTGACCTCGGCGACCGACCTGCAGATCAAGGTCGCGCAGGGCGCCAAGCCCGGCGAGGGCGGTCAGCTGCCCGGGCACAAGGTGTACCCGAACATCGCCAGGACCCGGCACTCCACGCCGGGCGTCGGGCTCATCTCGCCGCCGCCGCACCACGACATCTACTCCATCGAGGACATCGCCCAGCTCATCCACGACCTGAAGAACGCGAACCCGGCCGCCCGGGTCCACGTGAAGCTGGTCTCCGAGATCGGCGTCGGCACCGTCGCGACGGGTGTCTCCAAGGCCAAGGCCGACGTCGTGCTCATCTCGGGTGCCGACGGTGGCACGGGCGCCGCGCCGCTGACGAGCCTCAAGCACGCCGGCGGTCCCTGGGAGCTCGGTCTCGCCGAGACCCAGCAGACCCTCGTCGTCAACGGGCTGCGCGACCGGATCACCGTCCAGGTCGACGGTCAGTTCAAGACGGGCCGCGACGTCGTCATCGCCGCGCTGCTGGGCGCCGAGGAGTTCGGCTTCGCGACCGCCCCGCTGGTCGTGTCGGGCTGCATCATGATGCGCGTCTGCCAGTTGGACACGTGCCCGGTCGGCGTCGCGACGCAGAACCCGGAACTGCGGGCACGCTTCACCGGCAAGGCCGAGTACATCGTGAACTTCTTCGAGTTCATCGCCCTCGAGGTGCGCGAGATGCTCGCCTCGCTCGGTTTCCGCTCGGTCGAGGAGGCCGTGGGCCACGTCGAGGTCCTCGACAGCCGTCGTGCCGTCTCGCACTGGAAGGCGTCCGGTCTGGACCTCTCGCCGATCCTGCACGCGCCGGTCCCGCCGGCGGGCACGACCCTCTACCGGTCCCAGACCCAGGACCACGGGCTGGAGAAGGCGCTGGACCACGTGCTCATCGAGCGCGCCTCCGGTGCCCTCGCCGACGGGACGCCGGTCCAGGTCGAGCTGCCCGTGCGCAACGTCAACCGGACCGTCGGCACGTTGCTGGGTCACGAGCTGACCCGGAAGTGGGGCGAGGACGGTCTGCCCGAGGGCACGATCGACGTGACCCTCACCGGGTCGGCCGGTCAGTCCCTCGGGGCGTTCCTGCCCCGGGGCATCACGTTGCGCCTCTTCGGCGACGCCAACGACTACGTCGGCAAGGGGCTCTCCGGCGGGACCGTCGTCGTGCGCCCCGACCGCGCCTCGGGTTCCCGGGGACGCGACATCGTCGCCGGCAACGTCATCGCCTACGGCGCCACGAGCGGTTCGCTCTTCCTGCGCGGTGAGGTCGGCGAACGCTTCTGCGTCCGCAACTCCGGGGCGACGGCCGTCGTCGAGGGGGTGGGTGACCACGCGCTGGAGTACATGACCGGCGGGGTGGTCGTGATCCTCGGCCGCGTCGGGCGCAACGTGGCCGCGGGCATGTCGGGCGGATTCGCCCACGTGCTCGACCTCAAGGAGTCCCGCGTCAACCGCGACATGGTCGACGTCGTCCCGCTCGACGACGAGGCCGCCGCGACGGTGCACCGGCTGCTGGTGCGCCACCGCGACCACACCGACTCCACCACCGCCGCCAAGCTGCTCGCCGACTGGGGCACTGCGCGGCACCGTTTCTCGACGATCGTCCCGCGGGACTACCAGCGCGTCCTCGAGGTGCGGGCCAAGGCCGTCAGCGACGGCCTCGAACCCGACTCCGACGCCGTGCTCACCCGCATCATGGAGGCTTCGCATGGTTGATCCCCGGGGATTCCTCACCGTCCGGGAGCGGGAACTGCCCCCGCGCCGTCCCGTCCCGCTGCGCCTCATGGACTGGCGCGAGGTCTACGAGAAGCAGGACATGCAGCAGTTGCAGCGCCAGGCCGGGCGCTGCATGGACTGCGGCATCCCCTTCTGCCACAGCGCGTGCCCGCTGGGGAACCTCATCCCCGAGTGGAACGACCTGGTGAGTCGCGGTGACATGCACGAGGCCATCGAGCGCCTGCACGCGACGAACAACTTCCCGGAGTTCACCGGGAAGCTCTGTCCCGCGCCGTGCGAGTCGGCCTGCGTGCTGGGCATCAACCAGCCGCCGGTGACGATCAAGCAGGTCGAGGTGATGATCGCGGAGAACGCGGCCGAGAACGGCTGGCTGGAACCGCGCGTCCCCGAGCGGCTCACGGGCAAGACCGTCGCCGTCATCGGGTCCGGCCCGGCCGGGCTCGCGGCGGCGCAGCAGCTCACCCGGGCCGGTCACACCGTCGCCGTCTACGAGCGCGACGACAAGATCGGCGGGCTGATGCGCTACGGCATCCCCGAGTTCAAGATGGAACGCGCCGTCCTGGACCGTCGTCTCGCCCAGATGGAGGCCGAGGGCACCCGGTTCCGCGCCGGCGTCTCCATCGGTGAGGACATCACCGGCGAGCAGCTGCGCGACCGCTACGACGCCATCGTCGTCGCGACGGGCGCGACGGCGTGGCGCGACGTGGACCTGCCCGGCCGCGACCTGGCCGGCATCCACCAGGCCATGGAGTACCTGCCGCCGACCAACCGCGTCGCGGTCGGGGAGGAACGTCCCGCGGACCACATCGACGCGGCGGGTCTCGACGTCGTCGTCATCGGCGGCGGCGACACCGGCTCCGACTGCTACGGCACCGCCCTGCGCCAGGGCGCGAAGTCGGTCACGCAGCTGGACATCTACCCCCAGGCTCCGGGGGAGCGGCACGAGGCCGAACCGTGGCCGACGATGCCCAAGGTCTTCTCGGTGTCCTCCTCCCACGAGGAGGGCGGGGAGCGGAAGTTCTCCGCCTCGACCCAGGCGCTGATCGGCGAGGACGGTCACGTCACCGCGCTGCGCGTCGTCGAGGTCGAGAAGGTCGACGGCGTCTGGACCCCGATCGAGGGGACCCAGGAGGACCTCCCGGCCCAGCTCGTGCTGCTCGCGATCGGCTTCACCGGTCCCGAGCACGGTGGTCTGGTCGAGCAGCTCGGTCTGCAGGCCGACGCCCGCACCCGCTTCACCCGCACCCCGGGCTACGCGACCTCGACGCCGGGCGTCTACGTGGCCGGCGACGCCGGTCGTGGGCAGTCGCTCATCGTGTGGGCCATCGCCGAGGGGCGCGCCTGCGCGTCGGCCGTCGACGAGTTCCTCATGGGCGACACCGCGCTCCCGTCGCCCATCCGGGCCGACGCGGTGCCCCTGACCGCCTGATCGACCCGACTTCTGGGGGACTTCCCACCTTTCTCGTGCGCGGGAAGGGTGGAGAGTCCCCCAGAAGTGGTTCACCGGACTACCAGCCGGCGACCTCGTCCTTGTCGTAGGTCCAGACGGCGTTGTCGCTGAGCACCGTCACGTCGGCGGCGTGCCCGGACAACCCGCGGGCCTGTGCGGCGGCGGTGACGCGCGCGAGCGCGTGCCGGGCCGCGCCCTGGGCGTCCAGACCGTCCCCGTCGACGCTGATGACGACGTCGTGGCGGGGTGCGTCGACCTGCTCGAGGCGCGGGTGGGTCGCGTGCAGGTCGGCCAGCAGCGTCTGCAACGCCCCCGGCGGCCAGCGGCGGTCCTCGTGCAGGCGCAGGTAGACGGCGTACTCGTGCTCGCTCCCCTCCTCCGCGAGTTCGTCGATCTCGCGGTCGAAGTCCTTCTGCTGCTGCGGTTCGTGCGCGTTCACGGGCCCAGTGTGACGGGGCCGGGGGAGTGCGGCCCGTCGAGGCCCACCCACACGGCGCAGGCGTCGGGCAGGTGACGATCCGGTGAGTTCGAGGGTGCGCGGCGCGCCCCACGCACCGATCACCGCCGCGGGCGCAATAGGGTCTGGGTATGCGCAGAGCGAAGATCGTCTGCACCCTCGGACCCGCCGTGGCGGGTCCCGAAGGGTTGCAGTCACTGGTGGACGCCGGGATGGACGTCGCCCGGCTGAACTTGAGCCACGGTTCCCACGACGACCACCGGGCGAACTTCGAGGGGGTGCGATCGGCTGCGGCCGCCAGCGGACGCTCGGTCGCGATCCTCGCCGACCTGCAGGGTCCGAAGATCCGCCTCGGGAAGTTCGCCGCCGGGCCCCACGACCTCGCGGTCGGTGACGTGTTCACGATCACCACCGAGGAGATCGTCGGCACCAAGGACGTCTCGTCGACGACCTACAAGGGTCTGCCGGGCGACGTGTCGGTCGGCGACGCGATCCTCATCGACGACGGCAAGGTCGGCCTCGAGGTCACCGGGGTCGAGGGTCCCCGCGTCACCACCAAGGTGACCGTCCCCGGCCCCGTCAGCAACAACAAGGGCATCAACCTGCCCGGCGTGGCCGTGAGCGTCCCCGCCCTGTCCGAGAAGGACATCGAGGACCTCCGCTTCGCCCTCCAGCTCGGCGTCGACATGGTCGCGCTGTCGTTCGTCCGCTCCGCCGCGGACGCCGACGACGTGCACGCGATCATGGATGAGGAGGGGATCACCGTCCCCATCATCGCCAAGGTCGAGAAGCCGCAGGCCGTGCAGAACATCCGCGAGGTCGTCGCCGCCTTCGACGGCATCATGGTCGCCCGCGGTGACCTCGGGGTGGAACTGCCCCTCGAAGAGGTGCCGCTGGTCCAGAAGCTCGCCATCGAGCTCGCCCGTCGTCAGGCCAAGCCCGTCATCGTCGCGACCCAGATGCTCGAGTCGATGATCACCGCGCCGCGTCCGACCCGCGCCGAGGCCTCGGACTGCGCCAACGCCGTCCTCGACGGCGCGGACGCCCTCATGCTCTCCGGCGAGACCAGCGTCGGCGCGTTCCCCTTCGAGGCGGTCCGCACGATGGCCCGCATCATCGAGAACACCGAGACCCACGGCGCCGAGCGGATCGCCGCCCTGGGAACCGTTCCCCACACCAAGGGCGGTGCGGTCACCCTCGCGGCCGCCGAGATCGGCAAGCAGCTCGACGCCAAGCTGCTCGTGACCTTCACGCAGTCCGGGGACTCCGCCCGCCGCCTGTCCCGGTTGCGTTCCGGCATCCCGTTGCTGGCCTTCACCCCCGACGAGAAGACCCGCCGCCGCCTCGCGCTGTCCTGGGGCATCGAGCCCGAGTTCGCCGCGTTCATCTCCACCACCGACGAGATGGTGAAGGAGGTGGACCGTCGCCTCCAGGAGATGGGCCGCTGCGCCGTCGGTGACCTCGTCGTCATCGTCGCCGGTGCCCCCCCGGGCATCGCCGGTTCCACCAACGCCGTCCGCGTCCACCGGATCGGCGACGCCACGTCCGGATCGACCGCCGCCTACCGCTGACGGACGACGACGCAGCGCCCCCCGGCCAGGGACCACCTGAGCCGGGGGGCGCTTCGTCGTCCTCGGGCCGTGCCGTCGGGGCCGGAGACGACGAAGGCCCCGCAACGGCCCCTCCGGACGGGAGTCCGGGGAGCAGCTGCGGGGCCGACGACCGTTCACGCGTGCCCTGGGTGGGATTCGAACCCACACTGGTGCGAGTTTGAGTCGCATGCCTCTGCCGGTTGGGCTACCAGGGCGTCCCGGAGGATGCCGGATCACCTTACCGAAGCCGGAGCGGTGCCTTCGACACCCCTCGGGGACACCCGACGCGACGACGGGTCGTAGTAGGTGCGGGGTACGGACTAGGATGCCCTCCGTGACGAACACTCCCGACACCCCCGCCCCCTCCGCGACCACTCGTCGGGTGGTCGTCGCGGAGGACGAGGCCATCATCCGGCTCGACATCGTGGAGATGCTCACCGAAGCCGGGTACGACGTCGTCGGTCAGGCGGGTGACGGCGAGCAGGCCGTCGCGCTGGCCGAGGAGCACAAGCCGGACCTCGTGGTCATGGACATCAAGATGCCCATCCTCGACGGCATCTCCGCCGCGGAACGCATCGCCAAGGCCCGCATCGCCCCCGTCGTCCTGCTGACGGCGTTCTCGCAGGCCGAGCTCGTCGAACGCGCCCGCGACGCCGGGGCGATGGCCTACGTCGTGAAGCCGTTCACCTCCGCCGACCTGCTGCCGGCCGTCGAGATCGCGGTCAGCCGCTACCAGCAGATCATGGCGCTGGAGGACGAGGTCGCCGACCTCGCCGACCGCTTCGAGACGCGCAAGCTCGTCGACCGGGCCAAGTCGAAGCTGCAGACCCAGTTCGGCATGTCCGAGCCCGAGGCCTTCCGCTGGATCCAGAAGACCTCGATGGACAAGCGCCTCACGATGCGCGAGGTCGCGACGACGGTCATCAGCGCCGGCGGCGAGGACCGCGCCTGACGTCCCGTCCAGCGGTTCCCGTTGCGGTGACCGCACCACGACGACAGCCTCGACACGCGCTCCGCGCAGGTCGGGGTTGTCGTCGTTTCGGCATCGATCCGGTCACGGAACGGAACATCTGCGCAGTTCCGGGGCCGGGTGTTGACCGATGTGTGTAACGACCCGGTGAACTCGTACACGCAATGCCCCCGAAAGTGCTGTGCGCCCCCTAGTGTTCACCCCGGCTCCACCGCTCACGGGTGGTGCCCGCGGGTGCGTGCGTCGGTGCGCCTCCCGCGCCCACGGCCCAGGAGGACAAGCCAGTGCGCTCCATCGTCAAACTCGCGGCTCCGGCCGCGGCCGCCGCCCTCTTGCTCGCTGCGTGCGGCACCACCGGCGGCGACGACACCGCGACCGGCGGCGAGTCGAGCGGAGGCAGCAGCAGCTGCCCCTCCGACCTCAGCATCGGCTTCTTCGGCGCCCTCACCGGCCCCGACGCGAACCTGGGTGTCAACATCCAGAACGGCGTGAAGCTGGCCCTCAAGGAGCACAACGCCGAGTCCGGCGCGTGCCAGGTCAAGCTCACCCCCTTCGACTCCCAGGGTGACCAGAACCAGGCCCAGGGTCTGGCCCAGAAGGCCGCCGGCGACAAGAACCTCATCGGCCTCGTCGGTCCGGCGTTCTCCGGCGAGTCCAAGGTCGCCGACCCGATCTTCGCCGACCCCGACGTCAACCTCGTCGCGATCACCCCCTCGGCCACCAACCCCGCGCTGGCCGAGAACGGCTGGAAGACCTTCTTCCGCGTCCTGGGCAACGACGCCTCGCAGGGCCCGGCCGCCGCGTCCTACATCACCGGCACCCTGGGCAAGCAGAAGGTGTACGTCGTCGACGACTCCTCCGAGTACGGCAAGGGTCTGGCCGACCTCACCCGCAAGGGTCTGGGTGCGGCCGACGTCAAGGACAACACCATCCAGAAGGGCCAGACGGACTTCTCGGCCGTCGTCGCCGACATCCGCGCCTCCGGCGCCGACGCCGTCTTCTTCGGCGGCTACTACGCCGAGGCCGGGCTGCTGCTCAAGCAGATGCGCGACGCGGGGCTGACCTCGGACCAGGTCGCCTTCGTCTCCGACGACGGCGCGAAGGACCAGGGGCTCATCACCGCGGCGGGCGAGTCCGCGGCCGAAGGTGCCTACCTCACCTGCCCGTGCCTGCCCCCGGACAAGGCCGGCGGCACCTTCGTCGCCGACTACACCAAGGAGAACGGTTCAGCGCCGGCCACCTACTCGGCCGAGGGCTACGACGCCGCGACGATCCTGCTCAAGGGCATCGCGGCCGGGAAGGTCACCCGCGCCGACCTGCTGTCCTACGTGGCCAGCTACGACGAGGCCGGTGTCACCAAGCAGCTGAAGTTCGACGCCAAGGGTGAGCCCAGCGAGATCAGCGTCTGGGCCTACAAGGTCGAGGGCGGCCAGATCGTGGCCGACCAGGAGATCAAGGCTTCCTGACGTCGTCGACGGCCCCACCCGCCGCTGTGCGGGTGGGGCCGTCGCACGTCCTCACCGTCCCCCCGCTCGTTCCCCTCACCCCGGGTGGTTCCCCTGTCCACGTTTCTCGACCTGACATTCACAGGTCTGGTGATCGGCGCGATCTACGCCCTGTTCGCCCTCGGCTACACCCTCGTCTACGGCGTCCTGCGCCTCATCAACTTCGCGCACTCCGAAGTCTTCATGTGGGGCAGCTTCGGTGCCGTCTGGGCCATGACGCTGCTCGGTGCGCACTCCGGCATGAACTGGGTGGCCGCGATCGGGCTGCTGATCGTCGCGCTGGTCGTGGCCATGCTCGTCAGCGGTGGGGTCGCCCTCGTCGTCGAACGGATCGCCTACCGCCGTCTGCGTGAGAAGCACGCGCCGCCGCTGGTCGCGCTCATCTCCGCCATCGGGGCCTCGTTCATGCTGTCCGAGATCATGGGTCTGCGGGACCGCATCGCCGGCTGGGTCGGTCTCGACGGCGTCCTCGGCGACTACGTGCGCCAGGCCCGGGAGAACACCTCCTTCCCCAACCCGCTGCCCAACGTGCAGGTGCTGGCGGTCGGCGGTTTCGAGATCCGCAGCAACCAGCTGATCGTCCTCATCGCGGCGATCCTCATGATGGTCGCGCTCGACCAGTTCGTCAGCCGCTCCCGCCTCGGCCGGGGTGTCCGCGCCGTGTCGCAGAACCCCGAGGCCGCGGCGCTGATGGGGGTCAACCAGAAGCGCGTCGTCCAGCTGACGTTCTTCATCGGTGGCCTGATGGCCGGTGCAGCGGCGCTGCTGTACCTGCTGCACATCGGGGTCACCCGCTACAACGTCGGGTTCATCCTCGGCATCAAGGCGTTCACCGCCGCCGTCCTGGGCGGCATCGGCAACATCCGCGGCGCCCTCGTCGGCGGTCTCGTCCTCGGCCTGGCCGAGAACTACGCCACGTTGTTCGGGTTGGCGTCGTCGTGGAAGGACGTCGTGTCGTTCCTGCTGCTGATCGTCGTCCTGCTGTTCCGGCCCACCGGCATCCTCGGTGAGTCCCTCGGGAAGGCCCGCGCATGAGCACCTCCGCCACGGCGAAACCCGTGAAGCCGACCCTGGTCGACCGCTGGTCGGCCCTGCCCAAACCCGCCCAGATCCTGGTCTGGGTGCTCATCGCGGTCTTCTTCTTCGTCCTGCCGCTGATGAACCTGCCGATCGTGTCCACCCCGGACGCCGAGTTCGGGTCCGTGCTGGCCACCGTCGCGAACTACGCCCTCGTCGCCCTCGGCCTGAACATCGTGCTCGGCTACGCGGGTCTGCTCGACCTCGGGTACGTGGGTTTCTACGCCATCGGCGCCTACACCGTCGGGGTCGGCGGGTCGCTGCACGGCCACATCAACTGGTTCGTCCTGGTCATCATGGCCGTCACCATCTCCACCGCGAGCGGTCTGCTCCTCGGGGCCCCGACCCTGCGGGTGCGCGGTGACTACCTGGCGATCGTGACCCTCGGGTTCGGCGAGATCATCCGTCTCACCGCCCTGAACTCCTCGTGGCTGAACCAGGCCCGCGGCATCACCGGCATCCCGCGTCCGCCCTCCAGCGAGTTCTTCGGACTGCCCAGCCTGGTCTGGGACGGGGCCACGGCCCAGGTGGACCTCGGCGACGGCGCGAAGTCGATCTTCCTGAAGTTCGGACTGCTCGACGCGGTGCCGTACTACTGGCTGGCCCTGATCGTCATCATCGTCGTCCTCATCGCCGACAAGCTGCTGCAGGCCAGCCGCGTCGGCCGCGCGTGGGAGGCCACCCGCGAGGACGAGGAGGCCGCCGAGCTCAACGGGGTCCCGACGTTCCGCTTCAAGCTGCTCGCGTTCGCCATGGGGGCGTTCGTCGGGGGGTTGTCGGGCGCGCTGTACGCCTCGCGCATCGGGTCGATCAACCCCGACTCGTTCATGATCCAGCTGTCGATGATGTTCCTCGCCGCCGTCGTCATCGGGGGCCAGGGCAACCGCTGGGGCGCCATCGTCGGCGGTGTCGTCGTGGCCTACCTGCCGGAACGCTTCCGCGAGTTCGCCGACTTCCGCATCGTCGTCTTCGGCCTGCTCCTGCTGCTGCTGGCGAACTTCCGCCCGCAGGGTCTGCTGCCACCGCGGCGGGCGAAGCGTGCCCAACGCGCCGACGCCGCCACCAAGGAACTCGAAGGGACCGAGGAGGGCGCTCGTGCCTGAGCTCACGAAGGACACCGGGAACACCGCACCGGCCCAGGCCGGCCGTGCGCTGCTGACCATGGAGAACGTCACCCTCAAGTTCGGCGGGGTCGTCGCCCTCAACGAGGTCTCCTTCGAGATCCGCGAGGGGGAGATCCTCGGCCTGATCGGCCCCAACGGCGCCGGCAAGACGACGTGCTTCAACGCCCTCACCGGCGTCTACCAGCCGACATCGGGCCGGGTCGTCTTCGACGGGCAGCCGCTGGGCAAGCGCAAGCGGTTCCAGATCAACCGTCTCGGGATCGCCCGCACGTTCCAGAACATCCGCCTGTTCGGGAACATGACCGCGCGGGAGAACGTCCTCGTCGGGGCCGATTCCCACCACCGCTCGGGGGTGATCAACTCCCTCTTCCGGCTGCCCCGGCACCGGCGCGAGACCCGTGAGGGACACCGGCTGGCCGACGAACTGCTCGAGATGATGGACCTCTCCCACCGGGCGGACGACCTGGCGCGCAACCTCTCCTACGGCGAGCAGCGCCGCCTGGAGATCGCCCGCGCCCTGGCCACCCGGCCGAAGCTGCTCTGCCTGGACGAACCCGCCGCAGGTTTCAACCCGGTCGAGAAGCAGCGGTTGATGGACCTGATCCGCCGGGTCCGCGACATGGGCAACACGGTCCTGCTCATCGAGCACGACATGCGCCTGGTCATGGGCGTCACCGACCGGATCGTCGTCCTGGAGTTCGGGAAGAAGATCGCCGACGGGCTCCCCGCGGACATCCGCAACGACCCCGCCGTCATCGCCGCCTACCTCGGCGTCGAGTCCGAGGAGGACGACCAGTGAGCACGCCGACGCAGAAGACCCTCGGTGAGACCCAGCTCGTCGTCGACGACCTCAGCGTCAACTACGGGCGCATCGAGGCCATCCGCAACGTCTCCTTCAGCGTCCCCCAGGGCGGGATCGCAACGCTCATCGGCGCCAACGGGGCCGGCAAGACGACCACGCTCAAGACGGTGTCGGGTCTGCGGACCGTGCGCACCGGCAGGATCGTGTTCGAGGGCGAGGACATCACCAAGGTGCCCTCGCACAAGCTCGTCACGAGGGGGCTCTGCCAGGCCCCGGAGGGTCGTGGGACGTTCGTCGGGATGACGGTCGAGGAGAACCTCGACATGGGCGCCTACACCCGCAAGGACCGGCGCTCCGCGGCCTACCGGAGCGACCTCGACCGCGTCTACACGTTGTTCCCGCGGTTGAAGGAACGCCGCACCCAGTTCGCCGGGACGATGTCGGGCGGGGAGCAGCAGATGCTCGCCATCGGACGCGCCCTCATGAGTCGACCCCGCGTGCTGCTCCTGGACGAGCCGTCCATGGGCCTCGCGCCCAAGCTCATCCAGCAGATCTTCTCGATCATCGTGGAGATCAACCAGCAGGGCACCACCGTCCTGCTCGTCGAGCAGAACGCCGCCCAGGCGCTGCGGATCTCCGACGTGGCCTACGTCCTGGAGACGGGAACCGTCGTGCGGACGGGCACGGGGGCCGAACTGGCCGCCGACGACTCCATCCGCGCTGCCTACCTCGGGGGCGATGTCTAGGTCCTCCCCGTCCGTCACGACGCCGCAGACCCCGGGAGCCCCGCTCCCGGGGTCTGCGTGCGCCTGATCGCGGGCGCGGTGGATCGTCACGTTGACAGCACAACCGAGCACGCAACGTCGAAGGTGACCCCCAGATCGTGGGGGTACCTTCCGCCCCGGCACTCTCGTGCCCTAGTGTCCGGCGCAGTCGCCACGAGCAAGCGGGGCGGCCACCGGAGCGGGGGCCCGGTCTGCTTCGTCGGGTGCGTCGACGCACCTCGTGGAAGGGGATCACGTGGCACGACCTGCCGTAGAGGTCCGAGACGCCGGCACGGGCGATCTCGACGCCCTCATGGAGCTCTACTCGAGCGCCCGCTTCGACCAGGGCCAGTTGCGCGCCTCGGTGGGCAGCGTCCGGGCCCGGCTCGAGCGGGCGATGGAGGCCGGCGAGGTCCAGGTGCTCATCGCGTTCCTGGGCGCCGAGCCCGCCGGCTACGCCCTCCTGACGACCTCGCCGCTGCTGCCGCTGGGCAGCACCGCGGGCCCCAGCATCGAACACCTCCACGTCGTCCCGGCGCTGCGGCGTCGCGGGGTCGGCCGGGCGCTGCTGCGTCGTGCGCTGCACCTGGCCCAGGCCGAGGGCGCCGAGCAGATCGCCTGCACCGTCCTGCCGGGTGACCGCGACTACACCCGCTACATGGCCCGCCTCGGGTTCGCGCCCGCCGTGGTGCGCCGCGCGGTCCCCGTCCACGTCCTGCGCCGTCGTCTCTCCGAGGGACCCGCCGCCCTCGTGCACACGACCGACGTCGTGGCCCGGCGCCGCTCGTTGCGGGCCCGGCTGGCCCGCTCGGCGGCCCCGACGACTCCCGGCACGGGCGTCCCGACCGCCTCCTGAGGCTCAAGACCACCTCCGGGGTGCCGACACCCCGAAGGTGAGCACGTCGGAAGCAGCTGCCGCCATCGTCGCCGCCATGCGGGCCAACGAGCGGTCCCGCGTCTGCGCCATCGACGACGAAGGCGTGCTCGTCACGGTCCCCGCGAGCCTGGAACTGCCCGCGGGGATCGCGCTCACCCCGCCCGACCACCGCACGACGCTGGCCCACCTCGTGGACTCCCTGGACCTGATGCGCGTGGTCGAGATGTGGGAGTCCGTGCAGGACGACGGCGTCGCGTCCGGGGTGGTCCGGCTGCCGGGCAACCCCGAGCAGTACGCCCTCGCCTTCGCCGACGCCCGGGCGGAGCACGGGTGCTACCTGGCCTCGCTGACCCCGCTCGGGGTCACCGGGGTGGGGACCGGCAGCGGCGCCCAGGAGATCACCCGCGTCATCGAGGAGGTGCGTCCGCGCACCGCCACCCTGCGCAAGGACTCCCACGCCCTCATCACCGAGGTCGGCGACCGGGCCGAACGCCTCCTGGGACACCCCGCCGCGGCGATGCTCGGACACCGCTCCACGGAGTTCCTGCACCCCGACGACGTCGCCGTCGCCCTCGACGGGTGGATGCAGATGCTGAGCACCGGAGTCGGCTACCGGTCGCGGCTGCGCCACCGCCGCGTCGACGGCAGCTGGCTCTGGCTCGAGGTCGTGCAGCAGATCGTGCCCACCGACGACGGCACCGTGTCCGTGGTCGCCGAACTCACCGACATCAGCACCGAGATGGCCGCCGTGGAGGAGCTGCGTCGCCGGGAACGGCTCTTCCGCCGCACCGTCGAAGCGCTGCCCGTCGGCCTGCTCCGGATGGACCTGCAGGGCCGCGTCGTCCAGGTCAACGCCCGCTTCGGCGCGCTGCTGGGCTCGCCCGCGGGCCTGGCCGAGGACGCCTCGCTGGCCGCCCGCCTCGCCGACTGCGGCGAGGACTGCGCCACCCGCACCCTGGCCGCCGTGCAGGCCTGCCTCACCGGGGGTGACGACGCCCGCGTGCAGGTCACCGTCGGCGGCGACGACTGGTCCGGCGCCCAGCACTGCTCGATCGACGTCGTCCCCCTGGGCGACGACGACGGTGAACCCGGCGTCGTGCTCGTCGTCCAGGACGTCACCGAGGCCGTGCGCGCCCAGCGGCGCCTCGCCCACCGTGCGACCACCGACGGCCTCACCGGCTGCCTCAACCGCTCCGCGGTGCTGAGCGCCCTCGACGACGCGCTCGCCACCGCCCCGACGGGGGGCGAGCACGCCCCCGCGGTGATCTTCTTCGACCTCGACGGCTTCAAGTCCGTCAACGACCGTCTCGGGCACGCCGTCGGCGACGCGCTGCTGATCCGGGTCAGCGAGGTCCTGCGCGAGGTCGTCGCCGGCCACCCCGGAGGCGCCGAGGTCTCCCGCCTCGGCGGCGACGAGTTCCTCGTCGTGCTGCACCGCAGCGAGGACCAGCAGGAGGTCGAGGACCTCGCCCGGCGCGCCTGCGAGACGTTGCGCGAGGACCTGCCCCGCACCCCGCAGCTGGCCGGGGACCTGCACCGGCTGCCCATCGGGTCCAGCGCGGGTTCGGCGCGGGCCGTCCCCGGCGACACCGCCGGCACGCTGGTCGCCCGCGCCGACGCCGCCATGTACGTGGCGAAGCGCGCCGGGCGCCGGGCGGACTGGAGCGACCCCGGCCGTTGACCCCTCGCTGGTGAGGCCGGTGTCGGAGGGGCTGGCTACCCTGACCGACGTGACACCCGCTGCCTCCACGCCCACTCGCGCCGCCGCGAAGAAGACCGCCGCGAAGCCCGCGAAGAAGGCGGCGCCCACCCGTCCCCGGCTGCTGCTCATCGACGGCCACTCGATGGCCTACCGCGCCTTCTACGCCCTGCCGGTGCAGAACTTCGCGACGACGACGGGCCAGCCGACGAACGCCGTCTACGGCTTCACCTCGATGCTCATCAACCTGCTGCGCGACGAGGACCCGACCCACTTCTGCGTCACCTTCGACGTCTCGCGCGCCTCCTTCCGCACCGAGGTCTACGCCGAGTACAAGGGCACCCGGACCAAGAGCCCGGACGAGTTCCGCGGGCAGGTGGACCTGGTCAAGGAGGTCCTCACCGCCCTGCGGGTGCCGATCGTGGAGATCGAGGGCTACGAGGCCGACGACGTCATCGCGACCCTCACCGAACGGGCCGTCGAGCAGGGTTTCGAGGTCCTCATCTCCAGCGGGGACCGCGACGCCTTCCAGCTCGTCCGCGACGAGGTCACCGTCCTCTACCCGGTGAAGGGGGTCTCCGAGCTCACCCGGATGACCCCCGAGGCCGTGGAGGCGAAGTACGGCGTCCCGCCGCAGCGCTACCCCGACCTCGCGGCCCTGGTGGGGGAGACCTCGGACAACCTGCCCGGGGTGCCGGGCGTCGGCGCGAAGACGGCCGCGAAGTGGATCAACCTCTACGACGGCCTCGACGGCGTCATCGCCAACGCCGACCTCGTCAAGGGCAAGGCGGGGGAGAGCCTGCGCGAGCACCTCGACTCCGTCATCCGCAACCGGCGCCTCAACGCCCTGGTCAACGACCTCCAGCTCTCCGCGACCATCCCCGAGCTGATCCGCCGCGCCTGGGACCGTGAGGAGGTCCACACCGTCTTCGACGGCCTCGAGTTCCGCGTCCTGCGCGACCGGCTGTTCGCGACGCTGGAGTCGGCCGAACCGGAGGCCGAGGAGGGGTTCGGCGTCGACGGCGCGATCCTGCTCGGCGGCGAGGTCGCCCCCTGGTTGCTGGAGCACGCCCAGGGCCGGACCGGCCTGCAGGTCACGGGGGAGTGGGGACGCGGTACGGGCGAGGTCACCGGCCTCTCCCTCGCCGGCGCGGACGGCGTCGCCGCCTGGATCGACCCGGTCACCCTCGAACCGGGCGACGAGCAGGCCCTCGCCGCCTGGCTCGCCGATCCCGCACGACCCAAGGTCGCCCACGACGTCAAGGGCCCCAGCCACGCCCTGCTCGCCCGCGGCTGGGAGCTGGCCGGGGTCGTCTTCGACACCGCCCTCGCCGCCTACCTGTGCCGGCCCGACCAGCGCAGCTACGACCTCGCCGACCTGTCCGTGCGCCACCTCAAGCGCGAGCTGCGCGCCGAGGGCTCCGCGCCCGGTTCGCCCGCCGAACCCGTCGACGAGCAGCTCACCCTCGACGGTGACGACGGCCCCGTCGGCGGTGACGAGCAGGCCCGCGCCGAGGAGGGCATGGTCCGGGCGCTCGCGATCTCCGAGCTGGCCGGGGTCCTCGCGACCGAGCTCGAGGAGCGCGGCGGCACCCGGCTGCTGCGCGAGGTCGAACTGCCGCTCGTCGGGGTGCTCGCCCGCCAGGAACGGGTCGGCGTCGCCGTCGACGGGCAGCTGCTGACCGACCTCGAGGCGCACTTCGCCGAGCGCGTCGCGCAGGCGCAGACCCTCGCCTACGAGGTCATCGGCACCGAGATCAACCTCGGCTCGCCCAAGCAGCTGCAGACCGTGCTCTTCGAGCAGCTGGAGATGCCGAAGACCAAGCGCACCAAGACCGGGTACACGACGGACGCCGACGCGCTGGCCGCGCTCTTCGTCAAGACCGAGCACCCGTTCCTGGCCCACCTGCTCGAGCACCGCGACGCGTCCCGGCTGCGCCAGACCGTCGAGGGCCTGCAGAAGTCCGTGGCCGACGACGGCCGCATCCACACGACGTACCAGCAGATGATCGCCGCGACCGGTCGGCTGTCCTCCACGGACCCCAACCTGCAGAACATCCCGATCCGCACCGAGGAGGGCCGCCGGATCCGGGAGGCGTTCGTCGTCGGGTCCTACGCAGCTGGTGGGGGGGAGTTCGAGTGCCTGCTCACGGCCGACTACTCCCAGATCGAGATGCGGATCATGGCCCACCTCTCCGGGGACGAGGGGCTGATCGCCGCCTTCACCTCCGGTGAGGACCTGCACCGCTTCGTCGGCAGTCGCGTCTTCCACGTCGAGCCCGCCGACGTGACGTCGGAGATGCGCGCGAAGATCAAGGCGATGTCCTACGGACTCGCCTACGGCCTCAGCGCCTTCGGGCTCTCCAACCAGCTGAAGATCTCCACCGAGGAGGCCAAGGGCCTCATGGACGAGTACTTCGAACGCTTCGGAGGGGTGCGCGACTACCTGTTCGGTGTCGTCGAGGAGGCCCGCCGGACCGGGTGGACCGAGACGATCATGGGTCGCCGCCGCTACCTCCCCGACCTCGCCAGCGACAACCGCCAGCGTCGCGAGATGGCCGAGCGGATGGCCCTCAACGCGCCCATCCAGGGTTCGGCCGCCGACATCATCAAGGTCGCGATGCTCGACCTGGACCGGGGTCTGCGCGAGTCCGGGCTGCGTTCGCGGCTGCTGCTGCAGGTCCACGACGAACTCGTCCTCGAGGTCGCCGAGGGCGAGCGCGAGGCCCTGGAGGCCCTGGTGCGCTCGACGATGGCGGGGGCGGCGGACCTGGCCGTGCCGTTGGACGTGTCGGTCGGCGTCGGGCGCAGCTGGCACGAAGCGGGGCACTGACCTCGATCGGGCGGGTCGCTGCGGTGCTCACCCCCGCAGCGACCGGGCGACTTGCCACCGGTCCGTCCCGACGCTGCCGCGCCGTGGGGTGAGGTGCGGGTGTGCCGGACAGGTCGCCCTGACCCCTACTCCGTCCCACCCACACCTCACCCCACGTGGTGACACCGATGGGTGCGACGGCCCGGGCGTGGACGCGCGGGTCACGGCAGGTCAGCGACCAGGACGAGCGTCCCCGGCAGCAGTTCTCCGCGCAGCCGGCTCCACCCGCCCCACACGGCGTCGCCGGCCGCCCACTCGGGTTCGACCAGGTCGCGCGCCACGAACCCGGCGCTGACGAGGAGTCGCACCCAGTCTCCGACGGTGCGGTGGTGCTCGGCGTAGGTCACGACGCCGTGCTCGTCGGCCTCCACGTAGGCCCGGCGGTCGAAGTAGGAGTGGGTGGCGGTGAGGCCCTCGGGGCCGGGGACGTCGGGCAGGGCCCACCGCAGCGGGTGCGGGACGCTCGCCGCGAACCGGCCGCCCGGGCGCAGCACGCGGGCGGACTCCGCGAGCACGGCGTCCGCGTCGGCGACGAAGGGGAGTGCCCCGTAGGAGGTGAAGACGACGTCGAAGCTGTCGTCGGCGAAGGGCAGCACCCGGGCGTCGCACTGCACCAGCGGCACCCCTGCGGCGTGCGCGGCGTCGGAGCCCTCGCGCAGCATCCCGAGGGAGAGGTCGCTGGCCACGACCCGTCCGCCGCGGGCGGCGACCCAGCGGGCGCACTGCGCGGCCCCGGCGCCGAACTCCAGGACGGTCCTCCCGGTGAGGTCGCCGAGCAGGCCCGCGTCGGCCTCGCGCAGGCCCTCCGGTCCCCAGACCAGGTCCGAGCCCTCCCGGTCGTCGCCGAGGAAGGCGCCGTGCTCGCGGCGGTACCCGTCGGCCTCGGCGTCCCACCAGCGGCGCTGGGCGGCCACGGTCTCGCTCGCGCCGACGCTGCGGCGTCCCACGGAGGGCTGGTCGGGGAGTTCCTCGGTGCTCACCGGGAGATCGTCGCAGTCACCCCGGTGCCGGGGCGGCTTTGCCCCCTCCGCCGCGCACAGGTAGGCTCGTACGGCTTGCGTCCCCAGGTTCCACCTACGGTTCCCCGGGTGGCGCAGGTGGCGGCCGGGACGACCCGGGCCCGCGACCCTACGACTGTCCATGACGGAGCCCCTACCTCCATGACGACCACCACGACCGCGCCGGCGGGCACCACTCCTCAGATCGCGATCAACGACATCGGATCGGCTGAGGACTTCCTTGCCGCGGTCGACGCGACCATCAAGTACTTCAACGACGGTGACATCGTCTCCGGCACCATCGTGAAGGTCGACCGTGACGAGGTCCTCCTCGACATCGGTTACAAGACCGAGGGCGTCATCCCCTCGCGCGAGCTCTCGATCAAGCACGACGTCGACCCCAACGAGGTCGTCGGTGTCGGCGACGAGGTCGAGGCCCTTGTCCTCCAGAAGGAGGACAAGGAAGGCCGTCTGATCCTGTCCAAGAAGCGCGCTCAGTACGAGCGTGCCTGGGGCACCATCGAGGCCAAGAAGGAAGCCGACGAGGTCGTCGAGGGCGTCGTCATCGAGGTCGTCAAGGGCGGCCTCATCCTCGACATCGGTCTGCGCGGCTTCCTGCCCGCGTCGCTGGTCGAGATGCGTCGTGTCCGCGACCTGCAGCCCTACGTCGGCAAGACGATCGAAGCCAAGATCATCGAGCTGGACAAGAACCGCAACAACGTGGTCCTGTCCCGCCGTGCCTGGCTCGAGCAGACCCAGTCGGAGGTTCGCCAGAACTTCCTCACGACCCTGCAGAAGGGTCAGGTCCGCTCCGGCGTCGTCTCCTCGATCGTCAACTTCGGTGCGTTCGTGGACCTGGGCGGCGTCGACGGTCTCGTCCACGTCTCCGAGCTGTCCTGGAAGCACATCGACCACCCCTCCGAGGTCGTCGAGGTCGGTCAGGAAGTCACCGTCGAGGTCCTCGACGTGGACATGGACCGCGAGCGCGTGTCCCTGTCGCTCAAGGCGACGCAGGAAGACCCGTGGCAGCAGTTCGCCCGGACCCACGCGATCGGTCAGGTCGTGCCGGGCAAGGTCACCAAGCTCGTCCCGTTCGGTGCGTTCGTGCGCGTCGACGACGGCATCGAGGGCCTGGTCCACATCTCCGAGCTGGCCGAGCGCCACGTCGAGGTGCCGGAGCAGGTCGTCCAGGTCAACAGCGACATCTTCGTCAAGGTCATCGACATCGACCTCGAGCGTCGCCGGATCTCGCTGTCGCTGAAGCAGGCCACCGAGGCCCTCGCGGCCGCGGGCGAGGAGTTCGACCCCTCGCTCTACGGCATGGCGGCGGACTACGACGAGCAGGGGAACTACAAGTACCCCGAGGGCTTCGACCCCGAGACCAACGACTGGCTCGAGGGCTTCGAGACCCAGCGCGAGGAGTGGGAAGGGCAGTACGCCCTCGCCCACGAGCGCTGGGAGGCCCACAAGAAGTCCGTGGCCGAGCAGGCCGAGGCCGAGGCGAAGGCCGAAGCCGAGGGCGTCACCGCGGCGTCGACGACCAGCAGCTCCAGCTCCTCGAGCAGCAGCAGCTCTTCGTCCTCCGCTCCGTCGTCCTACACCTCCGAGGCTCCGGAGGCCGCCGGCACGCTGGCGTCCGACGAGGCCCTGGCGGCCCTGCGCGAGAAGCTCACCGGCGGGAACTGATCGTCCGCTGACACGCTGATCGATTGACGAAGGCCCCGACCGGATCCCCGGTCGGGGCCTTTGTCGTGCCGGGGTGTCCGGTCAGCGGGGAACGGCCGTGCTGGAACGGACGACGAGAGCGGGGGAGACCGGACCGGTCTCGACGACGCGCTCGCCCAGGCGGCCGAGCAGCACCCGCACGCAGCGACGGCCGATCTCCGCGAAGTCCTGGCTGACCGTCGTCAGCGGGGGGAACAGGAACCGCGCTTCGGGGATGTCGTCGAAGCCGACGACGCTCACGTCGTCGGGGACGGAGCGGCCCACGTCGGCCAGCGCCCGCAGGACCCCCACGGCCATGTGGTCGTTGGCGACGAAGAGGGCGCTGACCTCCTCCAACGGCAGTCCGCCCAGCGCCAGGTACCCCGACTGCGCGGACCAGTCGCCGCGGACGGGACGGGCTACGACCCGCACCCGCTCGACCAGCGCGGTCCGCCAGCCCGTGGAGCGTGCCCGCGACTCCGCCCAGTCCCGGGGCCCGGCGACGTGGTGGACCGTGGTGTGCCCGAGGTCGAGCAGGTGGTGGGTCGCCTCCCGGGCCGCGGTGACCTCGGCCCAGTAGGCGTCGGCGATCCCGGCCCCGTCGAGGCCCGGGGCCAGCACGCAGGGGAACGCGGCGTCCACCGCGCGGACGGCCTCCTGCGAGGCGTCCTCAGGGACGACGGCGATGGCGCCGTCGACGTACTGCGAGCGGAGTTCCTCCAGCGCCGTCCGCACACCGTCCGGCGTGAGGTCGGGCAGCATCACGAGCGAGACGGAGTACCCGGCCGCACGGGCCGCCTCCTGGATCCCCGACAGCGTGGTGACGCTGCCGTAGAGCGAGGTGTCGGCCGCGACCACGCCGATGCGGTGGGAGCGTCGGGTGACGAGGGTGCGGGCGGCGATGTTGGGCCGGTAGCCGAGCTCGGCGATGGCGAGCTCGACGCGTTCGCGGGTGCGACGCGCGACGGAGGGACTGCCGCGCACCACGCGTGAGACGGTCTGCTGGGAGACGCCGGCCAGCGCGGCGACGTCGGCGAGGACCGGAACGCGCGACTCGGCCTCGGGGGCAGCGGCGCCCCGGGCCTCGGAATCGGCGGACATGCCACTTCCTGACTGGTGAGCAGGTCCAGTCCCTCATCGCTGAGGGACGGGAGAAGGGCTGAGGGACGACGGGGGTGCGGGGGAGTGCTCCTGTCGGCGTCGACCTCGCGGCGTCAGGGTAACCCACGCCCGCACTACCACGTGCACCTTCTCGGCGTCTGGGTGAACAGCTTGACGAGGGCGTTTGGCAACGTTAACAATGAAGTCACCAGTCACACCAGATCGTCAGATCGACCTGCTGTCGGGCGCTGGGACGAGGAAGCTCGAGCCCCGCAGCGAACATCCATCCCCCAGCGCCGTCCGGCGCACACTCAGTGCCGCGCGAGCTCGTTCGCGCGGCATTCACGAGGTACAGAGGAGTTCCGCCGTGATGAAACGCCGCAGTGCCCTTGCCGTCTTCGGCGCAGGTATCGCCTTCACCCTCGCCGCCTGTGGCGGTGGCGGTGCGGGTACCGACACCGCCAGCGGTGACGGCAGTTCCTCCGCCAAGCCCTCCGACGTCACCGTCGGTGTCTCGATGCCGACCCAGACCTCCGAGCGCTGGATCGCCGACGGCAACAACGTCGAGGCGGGCCTGAAGAAGGCCGGCTACAAGGTCGACAAGCAGTTCGCCAACGACGACATCCCGACGCAGGCGCAGCAGATCGACCAGATGATCACCAAGGGTGACAAGGTCCTCATCATCGCCGCGATCGACGGCACCGCGCTGACCAGCCAGCTCACCGCCGCCAAGGCCGCGGGCATCAAGGTCATCTCCTACGACCGCCTCATCCGCGGTTCGGCCGACGTCGACTTCTACGTGTCGTTCGACAACTACAAGGTCGGTGTGCAGCAGGGCACCTCGCTGCTGACCGGTCTCGGCCTGCTGAACGCCGACGGAACCCCCGGCACCGCCACCGGCCCGTTCAACGTGGAACTCTTCGCCGGTTCCCTGGACGACAACAACGCGCAGTTTTTCTGGGACGGTGCGATCGACACCCTGCAGCCCTTCATCGACAAGGGTCAGATCGTCGTCAAGTCCAAGCAGTCGAAGATCGACCAGGCCGCCATCCTCCGTTGGCAGCAGGAGGTCGCGCAGCAGCGCATGGAGAACCTCCTGACCTCCGCCTACAACGACGGCAGCAAGGTCGACGGCGTCCTCTCGCCCTACGACGGCATCTCCCGCGGCATCATCACCGCGCTGCAGAACGCGGGCTACGGCACCGGCGACAAGAAGATGCCGACCATCACCGGTCAGGACGCCGAGATCGCCTCCGTCAAGCTCATCAACGACGGTGTGCAGTACTCGACCATCTTCAAGGACACCCGCAAGCTCGCCGACGAGGCCGTCACCGCCGCCGGCGACATCCTCGCCGGCAAGGAGCCCACGGCCAACGACACCAAGACGTACGACAACGGCGTCAAGGTCGTCCCGGCCTTCCTGCTCGAGTCCCAGGTCGTCACCAAGGACAACGTGAAGACCGCCCTGGTCGACACCGAGTACTACACCCAGGCCGAGGTCGACGCCGGCAAGGCCAGCTGACCCACCACGTGAACCTCCCGCCCCGGCCCGGTCTCCGCGGCCGGGGCGGGATCCGTGGTGTCGCAGCACGAAAACCCCCCATCCAGAACGAGGGACGACGGTTCACCGATGACCGACACAACCCAGGCGTCGACTTCAGCGACGCAGCCCACCATCCTGGAGATGCGTTCCATCACCAAGACCTTCCCCGGGGTCAAGGCGCTGTCCGACGTCTCGCTGTCGGTCCGTCGCGGTGAGGTGCACGCCATCTGCGGCGAGAACGGCGCCGGGAAGTCGACGCTGATGAAGGTCCTCTCCGGGGTCTACCCCTACGGGACCTACGAGGGCGAGATCCACTTCGACGGCAACCTCTCGCAGTTCTCGGGGATCGCCGACAGCGAGAAGACCGGCATCGCGATCATCCACCAGGAACTCGCGCTGGTGCCCTACCTGTCGGTCGCCGAGAACCTGTTCCTCGGCAACGAGATCAAGGGTCGCAGCGGTCTCATCGACTGGAACCGCACGAACGGTGAGGCGTCGAAGCTGCTGGCCCGCGTCGGTCTCGACGAGAACCCGACGACGCCGATCGGGCAGCTCGGGGTCGGCAAGCAGCAGCTGGTCGAGATCGCCAAGGCCATCAGCAAGGACGTCCGCCTGCTGATCCTCGACGAGCCGACCGCGGCGCTCAACGACAACGACTCCGCCCACCTCCTCGACCTGCTGCGCCAGCTGCGGGAGGAGGGGATGACCTGCATCATGATCTCGCACAAGCTGAACGAGATCGAGGCCATCTCGGACTCGGTGACGATCATCCGCGACGGTCGCACCATCGAGACCCTCGACATGCGCGCCGACGCCGTCACCGAGGACCGCATCATCCGCGGGATGGTCGGCCGTGACCTCGACAGCCGTTACCCCGAGCGCGAGTCGAACCCGGGCGAGGAGGTCCTCCGCATCGAGGACTGGACCGTCGGGCACCCCGTGCAGGACCGGTTGGTCGTCGACCACGCGAGCCTGAACGTGCGGGCCGGCGAGGTCGTGGGGATCGCCGGGCTGATGGGGGCCGGGCGCACCGAACTCGCGATGAGCGTCTTCGGCCGCAGCTACGGCCGCTACCTCGGTGGGCAGTTGTTCCACCGCGGCAAGCCCTTCCAGACCCGCAACGTCGGCGAGGCGATCAAGCACGGGCTGGCCTACGCCACCGAGGACCGCAAGAAGTACGGCCTCAACCTCATCGACGACATCAAGCGCAACGTCTCCGCAGCGGCTCTCGACAAACTCGCCACCGGCGGTTTCGTCAACGCCAACGAGGAGATCAAGGTCGCCGAGGACAGCAAGCGGAGCATGAACATCAAGGCTCCGACGGTGACGGCCCTGACCGGGAAGCTCTCCGGTGGGAACCAGCAGAAGGTCGTCCTGTCGAAGTGGATCTACTCCGACCCGGACGTGCTGAT
Organism: Kineococcus sp. AC630; assembly: GCF_979255925.1. Classification (NCBI taxonomy): domain Bacteria; kingdom Bacillati; phylum Actinomycetota; class Actinomycetes; order Kineosporiales; family Kineosporiaceae; genus Kineococcus; species Kineococcus sp. AC630. The sequence goes on along the minus strand of NZ_CEEDMJ010000005.1, from coordinate 33,598 downwards.
CCTCGACGAACCCACGCGCGGCATCGACGTCGGCGCGAAGTACGAGATCTACACGATCATCAACCGGTTGGTGGCCGCCGGCAAGGCCGTCATCGTGATCTCGTCCGAACTGCCCGAACTGCTGGGCATCTGCGACCGCATCTACACCCTCTCGGCCGGCCGGATCACCGGTGAGGTGCCGATCGCCGAAGCATCGCAGGAGAGCCTGATGGTCCTCATGACGAAGGACCGCTCGCTCACCACCACCCCCACCCCTCAGGAGCACACCGCATGAGCGGCACCAGCACGGTCAAGAAGGCGACGCCGCCGCCGGCGCCGAAGACCGGTTCGGCCAACCCCCTCGTCGCCATCACGGCGAACCTGCGCGAGAGCGGCATCTACATCGCGTTCGTCGTGGTCGTGGCGCTGTTCTGGCTGATCACCGACAACCACCTGTCGCTCAGCCCGGGCAACATCACCAACATCATCCTGCAGTACTCCTACGTCCTGGTGCTGGCCATCGGGATGGTCATCGTCATCGTCGCCGGCCACATCGACCTCTCGGTCGGGTCCGTCGTCGCCCTCACGGGGGCGGTCTCGGCGAAACTGGTGATCGGCGACGGTCACGCGTGGTGGGTCGGCATCCTCGCCGCCCTCGGGGTGGGCATCGTCATCGGTGCCTGGCAGGGTTTCTGGGTCGCCTTCGTCGGCATCCCCGCCTTCATCGTCACGCTGGCCGGGATGCTGCTGTTCCGCGGTTTCACGCTGTTCGTGCTGGACAACGTCTCGCTCTCGCCGTTCCCCGAGCAGTACGGCAAGGTCGCGACCGGGTTCATCAACGGCCTGTTCGGCGGGTACGGCTACGACGCGTTCACCCTCTTCATCGGGGTCGTCGCGGTCGTCGCGTTCGCCGTGGGTCAGTTCCGCACCCGGTTGGCCAAGGTCCGCTACCAGCAGGTCGTCGAGGCGCTCCCGCTGTTCGTGCTGCGCATCGTCCTGGTCGCGCTCGTCGTCATGGCCATCGCGTGGAAGCTCGCGCACAGCCGTGGTCTGCCGATCGTCCTCATCATCCTGGCCGTCCTGATCCTGGCCTACTCCGTGATCATGAAGAGCACGGTGTTCGGTCGTCAGGTGTACGCCATCGGCGGGAACCTCGCCGCGGCGCAGCTGTCCGGCGTGAACGTCCGTCGGGTGAACTTCTGGATCTTCGTCAACATGGGCTTCCTGGCCGCGGTCGCCGGGATCATCTTCTCCTCGCGGTCCAACGGCGCCCAGCCGGGCGCCGGCAACGGCTTCGAGCTCGACGCGATCGCCGCGGCCTTCATCGGTGGCGCGGCCGTCACCGGCGGCATCGGGAAGATCCAGGGCGCCATGATCGGTGGTCTGCTCGTCGGCGTGATCTCCAACGGCATGCAGCTGCTGGGCATCGACCAGTCCCTGCAGTCGGTCATCAAGGGCCTCGTGCTGCTGCTGGCCGTCGCGTTCGACGTCTACAACAAGCGTCGCGGTGGGGTGCGCTGACCCACCACCACCCACGACGAAGGGCCCGACCGGAGCGATCCGGTCGGGCCCTTCGTCGTTCTCGGGGGGGGGCGGGGCGGGGCAGGATCAGCGGCGCGACAGCCGGCGCCACAGGCTGTCCCGGCGCCGGTAGCGCGGGCAGTCGCACTCGCTGCAGTCGCTCCCGCGCCGGTAGTGCTGGTGGTGGACCGCGGGGTGCCCGCAGACGCAGAGGCGCTCGGGCTGTCCGCTCATCGCTTCCTCCGGCACTCGGGGGTTCCAGACTAGGTGATCCGTTAGGGTCCGACCGTGCTGAGAGTGGGCCTCACCGGGGGCATCGGGGCGGGGAAGTCGACCGTGTCGCGGTCGCTGGCGGCCCTGGGTGCCGTCATCGTCGACGCCGACCTGCTGGCCCGGGAGATCGTCGCCCCCGGGACACCGGGTCTGGCCTCGATCGTCGAGCACTTCGGGACCGGGGTCCTGGGGGCGGAGGGTGACCTCGACCGTCCGTCGTTGGGGCGCATCGTGTTCCAGGACGCGCAGGCCCGGACGGTGCTGAACGGCATCGTGCACCCGTTGGTCGCGGCCCGGCGGGCCGAGCTGGCCGCCGCCGCGCCGCCCGACGCGATCGTCGTCGAGGACGTCCCGCTCCTCGTGGAGACCGGGGCGGCGGCGGGCTTCCCGCTAGTCGTCGTCGTCGAGGCGCCGGAGCCGGAGCGGCTGCGCCGGCTCGTCGAGGACCGCGGGATGAGTCCGGAGGACGCCCGCGCGCGGCTCGCGGCCCAGGCCGGCGACGACGAACGCCGGGCGGTCGCCGACGTCCTGCTGGCGAACCCGCGCCGCCCAGCGGGAGCGCCGGACCCCCTCGCGGGGCTCGTCGAGACCCTCTGGCGGGAGCGGCTGCTCCCCTTCGAGGCCGGCCTCCGTGCCCGCCGGTCCGCCGCCCGCGGGCCGGTGGCGCTGGTGGACCCCGACCCGGGCTGGGCGGCCGCCGGTGCGCGTACCTGCGCCCGGGTGTCCCGGGTGGCGGGCGCGCGGGCCCTCGACGTGCAGCACACCGGCTCCACCGCCGTCCCCGGGCTGGTGGCCAAGGACGTGATCGACGTGCAGGTCGTGGTGGCCGACCTCGAGACGGCGGCCGCGGTGGCCGAGGACCTGCTCGCCGTCGGGCTGGTCCGCGAGCCGGGGCGCTGGTGGGACCGGTTGCCCGGCGGGGGCGAGGTGGACAAGGCCCTGGCCTCCAACGCCGATCCCGGCCGGGCCGTCAACTGCCACGTCCGGCCGGTCTCCTCGCCCGCCGTCGCGCACGTGCTGGCCTTCCGGGACGCGCTCCGGGCCGACGCCGGGTTGCGCGAGCGCTACGTCGCGCTCAAGCGGGCCCTCGCGGCGTCCACCGACGACACCGAGGCCTACGCCGCGGGCAAGTCCGCCTTCGTGGACGAGGTGCTCGCGCAGCGCTGAGGGGCTCGTGTCGGAGGTCCCGCCTAGGCTTCCCCCCATGCGGCCGACGACAGACATCGAGCGCCGGGTGGCGCCCTTCGAGGTGGTCTCCGAGTTCTCCCCCTCGGGCGACCAGCCCGCGGCCATCGCGGAGCTCGCGAAGCGGGTGAACGCGGGGGAGCAGGACGTCGTGCTCCTCGGCGCGACGGGTACCGGCAAGTCGGCGACGACGGCGTGGCTCATCGAGCAGGTCCAGCGGCCCACCCTGGTGATGGCCCCGAACAAGACCCTCGCGGCCCAGCTGGCCAACGAGTTCCGCGAACTTCTGCCCAACAACGCGGTCGAGTACTTCGTCTCCTACTACGACTACTACCAGCCCGAGGCCTACGTCCCGCAGTCGGACACCTACATCGAGAAGGACTCCTCGGTCAACGACGAGGTCGAACGGCTGCGGCACTCGGCCACCAACTCGCTGCTGACCCGTCGCGACGTCATCGTCGTGGCCTCGGTGTCGTGCATCTACGGGCTGGGTACCCCGCAGGAGTACGTCGACCGCATGGTCCCGCTCAAGGTCGGTGACACGATCGAGCGCGACGACCTGCTGCGCAAGTTCATCGTCGAGCAGTACACCCGCAACGACCTCGCCTTCACCCGTGGCACCTTCCGCGTCCGCGGGGACACCGTGGAGATCATCCCGGTGTACGAGGAGCACGCGATCCGCATCGAGTTCTTCGGTGACGAGATCGACAAGCTCTACACGCTGAACCCCCTCACCGGGGAGGTCCTGCGCGAGGAGGAGCACGTCTACATCTTCCCGGCCTCGCACTACGTGGCCGGCCCCGAACGGCTGGAACGCGCCATCGGGACGATCGAGGCCGAACTCACCGAACGCCTCGCCGAACTCGAGCAGCAGGGCAAGCTGCTCGAGGCGCAGCGGCTGCGCATGCGCACCACCTACGACATCGAGATGCTGCGCCAGGTCGGCTCCTGCTCCGGGGTGGAGAACTACTCCCGCCACTTCGACAACCGGGCCCCCGGGTCGGCGTCGAACACCCTGCTGGACTACTTCCCCGAGGACTTCCTCCTCGTCATCGACGAGTCGCACGTCACCGTCCCCCAGATCGGGGGGATGTTCGAGGGGGACATGTCCCGCAAGCGGACCCTCGTCGACTTCGGGTTCCGCCTGCCCAGCGCCATGGACAACCGGCCGTTGCGCTGGGAGGAGTTCCTCGAGCGCACCGGGCAGACGGTCTACCTCTCGGCCACCCCGGGGCAGTACGAACTCTCCCGCGGGAAGGGCGTCGTCGAGCAGATCATCCGCCCGACGGGACTCGTCGACCCGCAGGTCGTGGTCAAACCCACCAAGGGCCAGATCGACGACCTGCTGCACGAGATCCGCCTGCGCACCGACAAGGACGAGCGCGTCCTCGTGACGACGCTGACGAAGAAGATGGCCGAGGACCTCACCGACTACTTCCTCGACCAGGGCGTCCGGGTCCGCTACCTGCACTCCGACATCGACACCCTGCGCCGGGTGGAACTGCTGCGGGAGCTGCGTCAGGGCGAGTACGACGTCCTCGTCGGGATCAACCTGCTGCGCGAGGGCCTCGACCTGCCCGAGGTGTCGCTGGTGGCGATCCTCGACGCCGACAAGGAGGGGTTCCTCCGCTCGGCCACCTCGCTGATCCAGACGATCGGACGCGCCGCCCGCAACGTGTCGGGCGAGGTGCACATGTACGCCGATCGCATCACCGCCTCGATGGAGCAGGCGATCGAGGAGACGAACCGTCGCCGCGAGAAGCAGGTCGCCTACAACCTCGAGCGCGGGGTCGACCCGCAGCCGCTGCGCAAGCGCATCGCCGACATCACCGACCTCATCGCCCGCGAGGACGCCGACACCGCCGACCTCCTCGCCGCCGCGAGCCAGGGCGGCAGCGGACGTTCGCAGTCGCGGGGGAAGGCCCCGACCCCGGCGAAGAGCAAGGGCCGGAAGGCCGCGCAGGGCGAGACGGCGGCCCCCCGCCCGGGCATGGCCCAGGCCGACCTCGCCCAGCTCATCCAGGAACTCTCCGACCAGATGCACGGTGCCGCCGCGGAACTGCAGTTCGAGCTCGCGGCCCGGCTGCGGGACGAGGTCGGGGACCTGAAGAAGGAACTGCGGGGGATGCAGGCGGCTCAGGGCGCCTGATCCTGGTCCTTCGTGAGGTGCAGCAGGAGGTTCTCCGGCTTCGGCCCGCCGGTGCGGATCAGCGCGTACCGGCGGGTCCCCGCGCGCCCGTGCAGGGCGAACAGGGTGCGGCGCCCGGTGCGGTCCAGCAGTTCCCACCAGCCGGTGTCGGCGATGGCCTTGTCCTCGTCGGTGTAGGTGAGGTGGGCCAGGTCGTGGTCGGGGACGGCGATCGCCAGCCGGTCGGCGGCCGGCGACGTCGGCAGCCCCTTCGGCAGTGCCCACGAGCGCAGCACCCCGTCCTCCTCCAGGCGGAGGTCGTGGTGCGGACGGGGCCTGCGGTGCTCGTGCAGGACGAAGGCCGGGCGCTGCGTCACCCGCTGCGTCACCTCCTGCATCACCTCGAGCGCCGGGTCAGGGCGCGCCGGGCAGGCCCGGGACGGGGGAGACGCTGCCGGTCTCGGTGAGGTGGGCCATCAGCGTCTCGCCGATCCCGCGCAACTGCTCGAGCTGGGTGGGGGAGAGCTGGTCGAAGAGGTCGCGCCGCACGGTCTCCACGTGGCCCGGGGCGGCCTGGGCGAGGGCGGTGAAACCCTCGTCGGTGAGGACGGCGAGGTAACCCCGGCCGTCGGTGGGGCAGGCTTCGCGACGGACCCAGCCCCGTTCCTCCATCCGGGCCACGGCGTGCGAGACGCGGCTGCGGGAGGACAGCGAGGACTCCGCGAGCTCGCTCATGCGCAGCGAGCGGTCCGGGGCCTCCGAGAGGCGCACCAGCATCTCGTAGTACGTGAGGACGATCCCGGAGTCCTGCTGCAGCTGCCGGTCGAAGCGGTCCAGCAACAGCTGCATGGTCGACAGGAAGGTCCGCCAGGTCACCTGCTCGTCGTCGTCCAGCCACCGGGTGCCCTCGCCCGTCACCGGGCCCGGTTCGGCGTCCTGCGACGCGGTGGTGCTCTGGACCTCGATCAGCGTGCCGGATGGTGCCATGTCCCCAGCTTATGCAGTGCTTTCAACTACCGCGTCCGCCGAACGGCTGACCCTGAGGTGGGCCTTCGTCACCGACGGGGTCCCCGAACACCGTCCGAACGCCGCGGAGGCTCGTGTCGGAGGTGACGCCTAGGGTTGCCCCGTGGCCACTCGCTCTCCCTCCTCCAGTCCGCGCACCCCGGGTCCCCGCTCGAAGACCGCCGCCAGCGCGGCGACGCGATCGGTGACCTCCGCCCGGGTGGCCAACGACCGTCTCGTCGTGCGCGGCGCCCGTGAGCACAACCTGAAGAACGTCTCCGTCGACCTGCCCCGGGACAGCCTCGTCGTCTTCACGGGCCTCTCGGGTTCGGGCAAGTCCTCGCTGGCCTTCGACACGATCTTCGCCGAGGGGCAGCGCCGCTACGTCGAGTCGCTCTCGGCCTACGCCCGCCAGTTCCTGGGTCAGATGGACAAGCCCGACGTCGACTTCATCGAGGGGCTCTCCCCGGCCGTCTCGATCGACCAGAAGTCGACCTCGCGCAACCCCCGCTCCACCGTCGGGACGATCACCGAGGTCTACGACTACCTCCGTCTGCTCTACGCCCGTGCGGGGCGGCCGCACTGCCCCGTCTGCGGGGAGCCGATCGGTCGCCAGACCCCGCAGCAGATCGTCGACCAGCTGCTGGAGATGGCCGAGGGCACCCGCTTCCAGGTCCTCGCCCCGATGGTGCGCGACCGCAAGGGCGAGTACGCCGACCTCTTCCGCGAGCTGCAGACCAAGGGCTTCGCCCGCGCCCGCGTCGACGGCGAGGTCGTGGCCCTCGACAACCCGCCGGAGCTGCAGAAGAAGCTCAAGCACACCATCGAGGTCATCGTCGACCGCCTCGTCCTCAAGGACGGTGTGAAGCGGCGCCTCACCGACTCCGTCGAGACGGCCCTCGTCCTCTCCGCCGGGCTGCTGGTCGTGGACCTCGTCGACGTCGAGGGTCCCGAGGGAGAACGTCGCTTCTCCGAGAAGATGGCCTGCCCCAACGAGCACCCGCTGGACATCGACGACATCGAACCGCGGAGCTTCTCCTTCAACGCACCCTTCGGCGCCTGCCCGGAGTGCACCGGCATCGGCACCCAGCTCGAGGTCGACCCCGAGCTCGTCGTCCCCGACGAGGACCTCTCGCTCAACGAGGGCGCCATCGCACCCTGGGCCAGCAGTTCCGCCGACTACTTCCAGCGGCTCATGACGGCGCTCGCGGCCGACCTCGCCTTCTCGATGGACGTCCCGTGGCGGGCCCTGCCCAAGCGCGCCAAGGACGCGTTGCTGCGCGGCAAGGACCACGAGGTCCACGTCCGCTACAAGAACCGCTGGGGGCGCGAACGCTCGTACTCCACCGGCTTCGAGGGCGTCGTCGACTTCATCAAGCGCCGCCACGGCGAGACCGAGTCGGACATGAGCAAGGAGCGCTACGAGGGCTACATGCGCGAGACGCCGTGCCCGGTGTGTCACGGGGCCCGGCTCAAGCCCTCGATCCTCGCGGTGAAGGTCGGCGACCGCTCGATCTCCGAGGTCTGCGCGATGCCGCTCGACGAGTGCTCGACGTTCCTCAACGCCCTGCAGCTCTCGACGCGGGAGAAGCGGATCGCCGCGCAGGTGCTCAAGGAGATCCAGGCCCGGTTGGGGTTCCTCCTCGACGTCGGCCTGGACTACCTCTCGCTGGACCGGCCGGCGGGCACGCTGTCCGGCGGGGAGGCCCAGCGCATCCGGCTCGCGACGCAGATCGGTTCCGGCCTCGTCGGGGTCCTCTACGTCCTCGACGAGCCGAGCATCGGGCTGCACCAGCGCGACAACCGCCGCCTCATCGACACCCTGACCCGGCTGCGCGACCTGGGCAACACCCTCATCGTCGTCGAGCACGACGAGGACACCGTCCGGGTGGCCGACTGGATCGTGGACTTCGGTCCGGGGGCGGGGGAGCGCGGTGGTGAGGTCGTGCACTCGGGCGACTTCAAGGGCCTGCTGGAGAACCCGCGCTCGCTCACCGGGCAGTACCTCTCCGGGGCCCGGGCCATCGAGGTCCCCGAGCAGCGCCGTCCGATCGACCCGGCCCGCAAGCTCGTGGTCACGGGGGCGCGGCAGAACAACCTGCAGGACGTCACGGTCGAGTTCCCGCTGGGCTGCCTGGTCGGCGTGACGGGGGTGTCGGGGTCGGGGAAGTCGACACTGGTCAACGACATCCTCTACACGGTCCTGGCCAACCAGCTCAACGGTGCCCGCCGGGTGCCGGGGCGGCACAAGGCCGTCAAGGGCCTCGAGCACCTCGACAAGGTCGTGCACGTCGACCAGAGCCCGATCGGGCGCACGCCGCGCTCGAACCCCGCCACCTACACCGGTGTCTTCGACCACATCCGCAAGCTGTTCGCCTCCGCCCCGGAGGCCAAGCTGCGCGGCTACCAGGCCGGCCGGTTCTCCTTCAACGTCAAGGGCGGCCGCTGCGAGGCGTGCTCCGGTGACGGGACGCTGAAGATCGAGATGAACTTCCTCCCCGACGTCTACGTCCCGTGCGAGGTCTGCCACGGTGCGCGCTACAACCGCGAGACGCTCGAGGTGCACTTCAAGGGCAAGACCATCGCCGAGGTCCTCGACATGCCCATCGAGGAGGCCAAGGACTTCTTCGCGGCCGTCCCGGCGATCTCACGGTTCATGACGACCCTCACCGAGGTCGGTCTCGGCTACGTCCGTCTCGGGCAGCCGGCGACGACGCTGTCGGGGGGCGAGGCGCAGCGGGTGAAGCTCGCCTCGGAGCTGCAGAAGCGCTCCAACGGCCGGACGATCTACGTCCTCGACGAACCCACCACGGGTCTGCACTTCGAGGACATCCGCCGTCTGCTCGGTGTCGTGCAGGGTCTCGTCGACAAGGGCAACAGCGTCCTGGTCATCGAGCACAACCTCGACGTCATCAAGTCCGCCGACTGGCTGGTGGACATGGGTCCCGAGGGTGGCAACGGCGGCGGCACGGTCGTGGCCGAGGGCACTCCCGAGGACGTCGCGGCGAACCCGGACAGCTACACCGGCCAGTTCCTCGCCGAGGTGCTCAAGACCCCGACGGCAGCGACGACGACGTCGCGTCGGCGAGCCCGCGCGAGCTGAGCCCCGCCTGTGGGCGACGGGTGATCGGGGCTGCTGAGGGCCCCGATCACCTACTCCCCGTGAAGGTCCGGTGCCCGCTTCGGCAACTGCCGGTCACCGTCGAGAACGCTTCGTGTTTCTCGCGCGCAGATCGGGGGTTTGCCGTCCCGACGGTCGTCCCGCCTGTCACACTCCTCGTGATCACGCGCGGATTCCGGGGGGTCTCCGCGCGGTAGCGACCTGGGGGGACGTTGAACGACACCGTGACCACGAGCACCGCACCGCCGCGGGGGGCCGTGCTCCAGGGACCCCTCGTCGCGGGGACCACGGATCGTCTCGGGGAGAAGCACATGGGGCAGAGGAGTACGACGTGAGCGCGCTCGTCGTGGAGGGTGTGACCGGCCGCGCCGGCACCGACCAGCCGGTCGTCGTCATCGGGGCCGGTCCCGCCGGGCTGGCCGCCGCCGAGCACCTGCTCGACGCCGGGGCCCAGGTCGTCGTCGTCGACGGCGCCCCCGGGGTCGGTGGTCTGTCCCGCTCGATCGAGTTGTGGGGCCACCGCTTCGACCTCGGCCCCCACAGCTTCCGGTCCGACGCCCACCCGGAGTCGGTGACCCGGTGGCTGGACCTCGCGGGCGCCGTCGGCGGGGTGGAACGCACCCGGGCGCGGCGATCCGCCGTCTGGCGCGGACGTGTCGTGGGTCTCCCGCCCCGTCCCGGGCAGGTCCTGCGCACCGTCGGCGCCGGAGCCGCGGCCCGCACCGCCGGTGCCCGCCTCGCCGCGACGCTGGACCGCCGCGAACCCCGCACCCCCGTCGACGCCTACCAGGCGCTCGTCGCGAGCCACGGCCGCGCCATCGTCGAGGAACTCCTCGTCCCCTACACGCGCAAGCACCTCGGGGCCCACCCCCGCGACCTGTCCCCGGCCTTCGCCGACGAGCTGCAGGCCACCCGCCGCGGCGGGGAGCGACCCGTCGAACTCCTCACCCCGCGCGAGGGGACCGGCGCCGTCTGGGACGAGCTGGCCCGTCGGCTGCGCGCCCGCGGCGCCCGCATCCTGCTCGGCACCAGCGTGACCGGGCTGAGCGCCACCGACGGCCGGGTCACCGCCGTCCGGGTGCGCGACACCTCCGCCGAGTTCTCGATCGCCGCCCGCGCCGTGGTCTCCAGCGTCCCCGCGCACGTGCTGCTGCGGTGGCTCCCCGGTACCACCGCCCCGGCCGGCCCGTCGCTGCGCAGCCGCGACACCTACCTCGTCCACCTGCTCCTCGACGGGGACGTCGGCCAGGACAGCCACCACGTCACCGCCTACGACGAGTCGCTGCGCGTCGGACGCCTCACCAACACCCGGGTCTGGCGGCCCGCCGCGTTCCGCGACGAACCCCGGACCGTCCTCTGCGCGGAGTTCTGGAGCTCCGGCGACGACGACCTGTCGGCCCGGACCGACCACGAGCTCGCCCAGCTCGCCATCGCGGAACTCCCCGCCTTCGGGGTGGACCGCGGCGTCCGCGTCCTGGACCACGACGTGCTCCGCCTGCCGCGCAGCGTGCCCGTGCTGACCCGTGGCGTCGAAGCGGCCCGCGCGCAGCTCGACGTCCAGCTCGACGCGTTCTCCAACCTCGCCCGGGTCGGGCGCCACGGGCGCCACGACGGGGACGGGCAGGAGGACGCGCTGCTCACGGGCCGCAGCATCGACGCGCACGTCCTCACCGCCTGACGCACCCACGCGACAGCGGCCGGGGGCTCAGACCTGGAAGCTGCGGACCGCCTCGTCGAGGCGGGCGGCCGAGCGCGCGACCTGCTCGGCCGCGTCCGCCGTGCGCTGGGCGTCACCCGTCGTGCGGTTCACGTCCTGCGCCATCCCCGTGATGGACCGGGTGACGTCGCTGGACCCCGCCGCGATCTCCTCGACGTTGCGGACCATCTCCCGCGTCGTCGCGGTCTGCTCCTCCACGGCGCTCGCGATCGTCGACTGGATCGCGCTGATGCGTTCCACGACCTCGTCGATGCGCCCGATCGCGACGCTGGCCGCGGCCGCGTCCTGCTGCGCCGCAGCGATCTTCGCGACGATCGTCTCCGACGTGCGCGCCGACTCGGTGGCGAGCTCCTTCACCTCGCTGGCGACGACGGCGAACCCCTTGCCGTACTCACCGGCGCGAGCGGCCTCGATGGTCGCGTTCAGGGCCAGCAGGTTCGTCTGCTCGGCGATGGAGGTGATGACCTTCACGATGTCGCCGATCTCCGCCGACGACCGGGCCAGGCCCTGGACCGTGCGGGCCGCGTCCCCGGACGCCGCGACGGCGTCGTGGGCGACCTGGCTGGCCTCGGTGGTCGCCGCCGCGATCTGGGCGATGGCCTGTTCCATCTCCGCGCTGGAGTCGGCGACGGAACGGATCGTCACCGAGATCTCCTCCGACGCCGCCGAACCCGCGTCGGCCTGGGACGCGGACCCCGCGGCCCGGTCGCGCAGGTCACCGGAGACGCCGGTCAGGTCCGCCGCGGACGCCGTCAGCTCGTCGCTGGAGCGCGCGACCTGGGACAGCAGGCCCGACATCCGGTCCAGGGCGGTGTTCAACGCCAGGGTCATCCGCCCGATCTCGTCGTGACGACCCACCTCGCCGCGCTGGTCCAGGCGTCCGTCGGCCAGCGCCTCCAGCACCGTGACCGTCGCGCGCAACCGCCGGCGCAACGACGTCACCACCGTCAGCGCGACGGCCGCCAGCAGAGCGGCGACGACGGCGGCCGTGGCCAGCGTCAGCAGCTGCGCCTTGCGCCGGGCACCGTCCGCCGCGGTGATGGCCCCGGCGCGGGCGGTGGACGCCTGCTCACGGACCTGCGGCAGCGCCGCGGCGACCGTCGTGGCCTGCGCGGTGAACGCCGGCACGGCTTCGCGGGCCGCGACCTGACCCGGGTCGGTGACGTCGTGGTTGGCGAGCGAGACCACCCGCTGCCCCAGCGTGATGAGCTGCTCGGACTGGGTCAGCAGCTGTTCGGCGGCCGCGCGCGTCTGCGGGTTGCCCGCCGCGGCCAGCTCGCGCAACGCCGATCGGAGCGCGACGGCGTCGTCGCCCAGCGCGGACATCGCGGCCTGCCGGTCGGCGGCGTTCGCGGCCACCACCGACACCAGGACGTCCGCGCGCAGGGCGGCCTGCTGCGCGTCGACCGTCTCGGCCAGGGTGGCGGCCCGCTCCGCACGCACCAGCGTGGTCCGGGCGGTGTCCTGGCTCGCGGAACCGACGAGGCCGATGGTGCCCACGGCAGCGACACCCACCAGGCCGGTGACCGCGAGCAGCGCGACCCGGGTGGCGAGACTCGTCGAACGGCGGGGGGCGGCGGTCGTGCTGGACATGCGGGGCTCCTGACCGGTCGGTGGGGACCAGACCCCACGAGGTTCGGCATCGGCGTCCCGTCACGGTGACTGAACCACTTGCGCCGAGGAAGCGACACCCGAACGGGTGAACGGGCCCACCGCCCCAGCTGCCGATGGACACAGCGGGGGCCCCACCGGGCCCCTTCGTCGCCGGAGTCCGAGGAGCCACCGTGCCCGCACCGCTGTCCCGATCCCGGGCGCTCACCGCCACGCTCGTCCTCGCGGCGACCCTGCCGGTCCTGGCCGGCTGCGGGGGAGACGCCTCCGCCACCGCCCCCGCCTCGAAGGTCGCGGTCGACCTCCCCCTGCTCACGCCCGGGACCCTCACGGTGGCCACCGACGCCACCTACGCCCCGATGGAGTCGATGAACGGCACCGCGTTCACCGGTGCCGACATCGACGTGGTCACCGACCTGGCCCAGCGGATGGGCCTGAAGGTGACCTTCGTCCAGACCGGCTTCGACGACCTCATCGACACCGTCGGCGCGCACCGGGCCGACCTCGTCGTCTCCTCGATGACCGACCGAGCCGCCCGCCAGGAGAAGGTCGACTTCGTCGACTACTTCATCGCCGGCAGCCAGGCCATCGCCGCGGCCGGGAACCCCCTCGGCCTGGCCGCGCCCGACACGTGGTGCGGGCACACCGCGGCCGTCAACTCCGGCACGACCAACGGCGACCTCGTCGCCGCGCAGTCCGCGCTCTGCACCGCCGCCGGGCGACCCGCCGTCGCGATCGTCGACGTCCCCAACGGCAAGAGCGCGGACCGGGTCGCGGCGGGTGCCGCCGACTTCGGCGTCGAGGACTACCCCTCGGCCGCCGACCTCGTCGCCACCTCGAGCGGCGCGCTCTCCCTCGCCGGGGACCCGCTGCAGGCCGCGCCCTACGGCCTGGGGTTCGCCAAGGACCGCAGCGACCTGCGCGACGCCGTCCAGGTCGCCCTCCAGCAGTCCATCGCCGCCGGCCGCTACGACGAGATCCTCAAGGCCCACGGCGTCGAGGCCGCCGCCCTGCGCACCACCGCGATCAACGGCGGCGCCTGAGGTCCGGGGCTGCGGGGGCGAGGCCTAGGCTGGGGTCGTGAACACGACGTGGTGGCGCACCCATCCGGTGGGGCACCGGCTCCTGGCCGTCCTGGTCTGCGAGGTCCTCTACCTGGGTCTCCCGGGCCGCGGGGTCCTCGCCCTGGTCTGGTTCGCGCTGGACCTGTGGCTGCTGCACCGCATCCGGCGCAGCAGCGGTCTGGCCTGGGTCGTGCTCCTCGCCCTCTCCGTCCTCGCCGGTGCCCTGGGGGTCGCCTCGCTCGTGGTGGTGGGGTTCGGCGTCGCGGCCCTGGCCGCCGTCGTGCTGAACGCCGCCGTCGCGGTCCTGCTCCTCACCCGTCCCGTCCGCGGCTGGGTCGCCCGCTCGGGGTTGATGTCGCTCCCGGGTGAGCACTGAGCGGTGGGTGTTCGCAACGTCCTCGTCGAAGGGGTCTCCGGCAGCGGCAAGACCTCGGTCTGCCGGGAGTTGCAGCGGCGCGGTCACCACGCCGTCAACGGCGACACCGAACTCGCGTACCAGGGGGACCCGGTAACCGGTGAGCCCACGACCGGTCGCACCCACGACCACCACCTGTGGCGGGTGGACGCGGTCCGCGCGCTGGTCGCGGACCGGAGCACCCCGGCCACCTTCTTCTGCGGGGGCTCGCGCAACCACGCGGCGTTCCTCGACCTCTTCGACGCCGTCGTCGTGCTCGACCTCGACCGCGCGACCCTGATCGCCCGCCTCGCCGCGCGCGGCGACGACGAGTTCGGCGGGCGGCCCGAGGAGCGCGACCTCGTCCTGCGGGTGCACGCCACCGGGGAGGACCTGCCGCGCGACGCCGTCCGGATCGACGCCACGGCCCCGTTGTCGCGGGTCGTCGAGGAGATCCTCCGCCACGCCGGCTGAGGCCTCATCCTGGTGGGGTGCTCTCCCTCGACCTGCACCCCGTCTTCCGCAGCGGCCGCGACATCGACAACGCCCTGCGCACGTTCCTGCTGCGGGCCGCCGCGAGCGGTGAACCGCAGGCGGAGATCGTGTGCGGCAAGGGGTCCGGGCAGCTGTGCGAGCGGGTGCTGACGTTCCTGCGCCAGCCCCACGTCCGCCGGTTGCACGCGGGCGCCGCGCCCGATCCGCACAACCCGGGTCGGGTCCTGGTGCGCTTCGAGCGCGCGGTCGGTCGTCCGGTCAGTCGTCGGGTCAGTCGTCCCGTCAGTACGGAGCGACCAGCTTGACGATCGACTCGACGATGACCCGGCTGGCCGACCCGTCGCCGTAGGGCGAGGGAACGTCCAGCAGCGCGCGCGGGTCCTCGGCCAGCGCGGAACGCACCGCGGCGCCCAGGCGCAACCCACCCGGGACCAGCGTGGCGAAGGTCCCCAGCACCTCCGGGCGTTCGGTGGAGCGGCGCAGCACGAGCAGCCGCTTCTTGAGGACGCTGACCTCCTCCTGCACGCCGCCGGAGTCGGAGACCACGAGGCGGGCCCGGTCCAGCAGCGCCAGGAACTCCGCCGGCGGCTGCGGTGCGATGGTCGTGAAGGCGTCGAGGAGGTCACCGAGACCGTTGCCGCGCAGGCGGTCCAGCGTCCGCGGGTGGGCCGGGAAGACGACCTGCAGGCCCCCGTCGACGACGCCGCGCAGTTCGGCGAGCACCTGACGCAGGACGGCCGGGTTGTCGACGTTCTCCGGCTGGTGGAGCGTCAGGAGGAGGTGGTCGCCGTGGATCCCGAGGCCGGCGAGGATCCGGTCCTGCTCCTCCCGCGCCGGCAGCAGCTGCTGGACGGACTCCACCACGGTGTTCCCGGTCAGCAGGATCCGTTCGTCGGAGATCCCCTCGGCGCGCAGGTGGGCGACGGCGGTCGGGGTCGGGGCGCAGCAGAGGTCGGCCAGGTGGTCGATGGTGACGCGGTGGTGCTCCTCGGGCGTCCGCCGGTCGAAGCTGCGCAGACCGGCCTCGACGTGCACGAGCGGCAGGTCGGCGGCGTTCGCGGCCAGCGCGCCCGCCAGGGCGGCCGTCGTGTCGCCCTGCACGACGACGCAGGAGGGCCGGTGCCGCGCGAAGGTGGCGTCGAGCGCGGCCACCGCCGCCCCCAGCTGGTGACCGCGCGAGGTCCCGCCCACGCCCAGACCGAGCGGGGTGGTGGCGAAGCCGAGCTGGGCCGTGACGTCGGACCACATCGGGGCGTCGTCGTGCTGGCCGGTGTGCACGAGCAGTCCGGCCCCGCCGAGCCGGCGCACCACGTCCGCGAGCTTGATGGCCTCCGGGCGGGTGCCGAGCACGACGGCGACCGGGCCGGGAGCGTCCTCGCCGACGGGGAACCCGAGCGGTCGCCGCAGGCCCCGCGGACGCTCGGGCACGGGGAGGTCGGCGGAGCTCATCGTCGGGGTGGCCACGTACGGACGGTAGGCCGGTGGACACCCCCGGCGAGGTGCTTCCACCGCGATCCGGTGAGAGTTCACACCAACTGCGCACCCGTTGTCGCAGAACGTGTTCGGTCAGGAACGAAGCGTGCGTGAGAGACCACGAAGGACCACGAGGGGCCCGTGTCGGACCCGCGACCTAACCTCGTACCCGTGCCCGACCCCGCCACCTACCGCCCCAAGCCGGGGGAGATCCCGCTCGATCCCGGGGTGTACCGCTTCCGCGACCCCCAGGGCCGCGTGATCTACGTCGGCAAGGCCAAGAACCTGCGCGCCCGGCTCTCCAACTACTTCCAGGACCTCTCGGCCCTGCACCCGCGCACGATGACGATGGTCACCACCGCCGCCAGCGTCGAGTGGACCGTGGTCACCACCGAGGTCGAGGCCCTGCAGCTGGAGTACTCCTGGATCAAGGAGTTCGACCCGCGCTTCAACGTCAAGTACCGCGACGACAAGTCCTACCCCTACCTCGCCGTCACCATGGGTGAGGACGTCCCCCGGGTCCAGGTCATGCGCGGGGCCAAGCGCAAGGGCACCCGCTACTTCGGCCCCTACACCCACGCCTGGGCCATCCGCGAGACGGTCGACCTGCTGCTGCGCGTCTTCCCCGTCCGCACCTGCTCCACCGGCGTCTACAAGCGCGCCGGTCAGGTCGGACGCCCCTGCCTGCTCGGCCACATCGACAAGTGCTCCGCCCCCTGCGTCGGCAAGATCAGCCCCGAGGACCACCAGGCCCTCGCCCAGGACTTCTGCGACTTCATGGCCGGCAACACCCAGAAGTTCGTCCGCCGCACCGAACGCGAGATGAAGGCCGCCGCCGCCGACCTCGACTACGAACGCGCCGCCCGGCTGCGCGACGACCTCGGCGCCCTCGACAAGGCGCTGGAGAAGTCCGCCGTCGTCCTGCCCGACGCCACCGACGCCGACGTCTTCGCCATCGCCGACGACGAGCTCGAAGCCGCCGTCCAGGTCTTCCACGTCCGCGGCGGCCGGGTCCGGGGCCAGCGCGGCTGGATCTCCGAGAAGGTCGAGGACGTCGGCACCCCCGAACTCGTCGAACAGCTCCTGCTCCAGGTCTACGGCGGCGAGACCGGCGAGGGCGTCCCCCGCGAGGTCCTCGTCCCCGAACTGCCCGCCACCGTCGAGAGCGACGTCGAGGACTGGCTCTCCGAACTGCGCGGCTCCCGGGTGGACCTGCGGGTGCCCCAGCGCGGGGACAAGCGCGCCCTGATGGAGACGGTGCAGCGCAACGCCTCCCAGGCCCTCGTCCTGCACAAGACCCGCCGCGGCGGGGACCTCACCACCCGCAGCCAGGCGCTGCAGGAACTGCAGGAGGCCCTCGGCCTCGACGAGGCCCCGCTGCGCATCGAGTGCTACGACGTCTCCCACACCCAGGAGACCAACGTCGTCGCCTCGATGGTCGTCTTCGAGGACGGCCTGCCCAAGAAGTCCGACTACCGCCGCTTCGCCGTCCGCGGCGACGAGGGCGGCGTCGACGACACCCGCGCCATGCGCGAGGTCCTCACCCGCCGCTTCCGCCGGCTGCGCAGCGACGAGGCCGACGACGCACGCATCACCGAGACCGACGACGGAGCCGAGATCGAGACCTCCGCCCCGGTCAGCGGGGAGGTCCTCGCCGGCATCGACCCCGACACCGGCCGCCCCCGCCGCTTCTCCTACGCCCCCAACCTCGTCGTCGTCGACGGCGGCCAGCCCCAGGTCGAGGCCGCCGCCCGGGCGCTCGCGGACGTCGGGATCGTCGACGTCGCGCTCTGCGGCCTGGCCAAGCGCCTCGAGGAGGTCTGGCTGCCGGGGGAGGCGCACCCGATCGTGCTGCCCCGCACCAGTCCCGGGTTGTTCCTGCTGCAACGGGTCCGCGACGAGGCGCACCGCTTCGCCATCACGTACCACCGCTCCAAGCGCAGCAAGGCGATGACGACCAGCGCCCTCGACGGCGTGCCCGGCCTCGGTCAGGCCCGCAAGACGGCGCTGCTGCGCCACTTCGGGTCGGTGAAGAAGCTCCGTGCCGCCTCCGCCGAGGAGGTCGCGGCCGTCCCCGGCATGGGACCGCGCACGGCGCAGGCCGTCGTCGAGGCGTTGCAGGGGGGCGGGACCCAGGCGGTCGACACCGCGGCGCAGCCCGCGGTCAACACGGCCACGGGGGAGCTCCTCGACTGACGGCCGGGACCGCCCCGCTGGAACGCAGGGTGATCGGACGACAGCGACGAGTGCCAGGCTCGTCGCGGGCGACACGCCCGGGATGACAGGATGGGCGAGTGCAGGACGCGGCGGACAGTACGAGCGACGCAGGGGACGGGGAACGGCCACGCCGTCCCGAACTCCTGATCATCACCGGCATGTCGGGGGCCGGGCGCTCGACCACCGGCAAGGCGCTGGAGGACCTCGGCTGGTACGTCGTCGACAACCTCCCGCCGCAGATGCTGGAACCGCTCGCGGAACTCGCCGCCCGGGCCGGGCTGACCATCCCGCGCCTCGCCGTCGTCGTCGACGTCCGCGGTCGCACGTTCTTCGCCGAGCTCACCGGGGCGCTGGCCGCCCTCGACACCCGGCACGTGTCCCCGCGGGTGCTGTTCCTCGACGCCACCGACGACGTCCTGGTGCGCCGCTTCGAATCCGTGCGCCGTCCGCACCCGCTGCAGGGCGACGACCGCATCGTCGACGGCATCGCCCGCGAACGCGCCCTCACCGGCGAACTGCGTGCCCGGGCCGACGTCGTCGTGGACTCCAGCTCCTTCAACGTCCACCAGCTCGGTGCGCTGGTCGCCTCGCTCTTCGAGGCCGACCGCGCGGAGGACCTGCGGGTCACGGTCATGAGCTTCGGGTTCAAGTACGGGACCCCCGCCGACGCCGAGCACGTCGCCGACGTCCGGTTCATCCCGAACCCGCACTGGGAACCCGAACTGCGCCCGCTCACCGGTCAGGACGCCCCCGTCGCCGAGTTCGTCCTCGCCGCCGACGGGGCCGCGACGTTCCTCGACCGCTACGAGGCCGCGCTCGCGCCGGTCTTCGACGGTTACCGGCGGGAGAACAAGCGCTACGCGACGATCGCCTTCGGCTGCACCGGCGGCAAGCACCGTTCGGTCGCGATGACCGAGGAACTGGGCAAGCGGCTGCGCCGTGACGGGGTGCCGGTGCGCGTCCTGCACCGCGACCTGGGCCGGGAGTGAGCACGCTGCCCGAGCACTCGCACCCCTCGTCCACGAGCTTCCCGACCGGCATGATCCCCACCGTCGGGGCCGTTCCGGCGACGGGTTCCCCGCCCCTCACCCCGTCCGGGGTCGGCGCCTCCGGTGCGCCCGCCGTGGTCGCCCTCGGCGGCGGCCACGGGCTCTCGGCCTCGCTCTCGGCCCTGCGTCACCTCACCGACCGCCTGACCGCGGTCGTGACCGTCGCCGACGACGGCGGTTCCTCCGGGCGGTTGCGCCGGGAGCTCGGCGGCCTGCCGCCGGGTGACCTGCGGATGGCCCTGTCCGCCCTCTGCGACGACTCCGAGTGGGGCCGGACCTGGCGCGACGTGCTGCAGCACCGCTTCTCCAGCGAGGGGTCGCTGCACGGTCACGCCACCGGCAACCTGCTCATCTCGACGCTGTGGGAACTGCTCGGTGACGAGGTCGCCGGCCTGGACTGGGTGGGGCGCCTGCTCGGGGCCCGGGGCCGGGTGCTGCCGATGGCCGCGGTCCCGCTCGACATCGAGGCCGACGTCCTCGGTCTCGTCGAGGGCGCCCCGGAGGAGACGACCGCGGTGCGCGGACAGGTCGCGGTGGCCTCCACGACGGGTCGCGTGGCGAACGTCCGGCTCGTCCCCTCCGACCCACCGGTGCGCCCCGAGGTCGTCGAGGCCATCGGGTCGGCCGACTGGGTCGTGCTCGGGCCGGGGTCGTGGTTCACCAGCGTCCTGCCGCACCTCATGGTGCCGGGACTGCTCGCGGCGCTGACCAGCACCCGGGCCCGGACGTGCGTCACGCTGAACCTCGCCGTCCAGCCGGGGGAGACCGACGGCTTCAGCGCCGAGGCGTACCTCGAGGTCCTCGCGGCCCACGCCCCGGAGCTGGTGATCGACGCGGTCCTGGCGGACCCGGTGGCCGTCGGGGACGTGGACTCGCTGGTGCGGGTCGCGGAGGCCCTCGGTGCGGAGGTGTTGCTGCGCAGCGTGTCGATGGGCGACGGAACCCCCCGCCACGACGCGCTGCGGTTGGCCGCGGCCTACCGTGACGTCTTCTCCTCGCCCCGGTTCGCGGCGCGGTGAAGGCTGCGGTGGTAGTCGTGGAACCAGACGTGTGGACAGACGTGCGGACAGAGCAGGAACGAGGAGACTCACGCGTGGTGCGGGTGTCGGGGGAGGTCCAGTCATGGCGATGACGGCAGCGGTCAAGGACGAGCTGAGCCGGTTGCCGGTGACGACGACGGCGGCGCGCAAGGCCGAGGTGTCGGTGATGCTGCGCTTCGCCGGCGGGTTGCACATCGTGTCCGGTCGCATCGTCATCGAGGCCGAGCTCGACTCGGCCTCGATCGCACGGCGCCTGCGACGCGACATCGCCGACGTGTTCGGTCACCCCAGCGACCTGCTGGTCGTCCAGGCGGGGGGGCTGCGCCGGGGGACCCGCTACGTGCTGCGCGTCGCGCGCGACGGGGAGTCGCTGGCCCGCCAGACGGGACTGCTCGACACCCGGGGTCGCCCGGTCCGCGGGTTGCCCTCGCACATCGTCTCCAGCTCCGCCCAGATCGCCGAGGCCGCCTGGCGCGGGGCGTTCCTGGCCCGCGGTTCGCTCACGGAACCCGGCCGCTCCGCCGCGCTCGAGGTGACCTGCCCCGGTCCGGAGGCGGCGTTGGCCCTCGTCGGTGCGGCCCGCCGCCTCGACCTGTCGGCGAAGGCCCGCGAGGTCCGCGGCGTCGACCGCGTCGTGCTGCGCGACGGCGACGCCATCAGCGCGCTGCTCACGCGCCTCGGGGCCCACGACGCGATGATGACCTGGGAGGAGCGCCGGATGCGGCGCGAGGTCCGCGCCACCGCCAACCGCCTCGCGAACTTCGACGACGCCAACCTGCGCCGCTCCGCGCGGGCCGCGGTCGCCGCGGGAGCGCGGGTGGAACGGGCGCTGGAACTGCTCGGCGACGAGATCCCCGACCACCTGCTGCAGGCCGGTCGGCTGCGACTGGAGCACAAGCAGGCCAGCCTCGAAGAGCTGGGTCAGCTCGCCGACCCGCCCATGACCAAGGACGCGATCGCCGGCCGGATCCGGCGGCTGCTCGGCATGGCGGACAAGAAGGCCATCGAGCTCGGGATCCCGGGTACGGAGTCCGGGCTCACGGCGGACATGCTCGACGCCTGAGCGCGGACCCCCGTTCACGGGCAACGTGACGCAGGCCATAAGGTCGGGGCGACGCCGCGGGGCCGCGGCGCAGCACCCGTAGGACCAGACACAGGACCGGTACCGCAAGCACGAGACGCACCAGGCCCGCCCGGTCGAGGGTGCGTCAAGGAGGAGAGCGCATGACCACTCGCGTCGGCATCAACGGATTCGGTCGCATCGGCCGCAACTTCTTCCGCGCGGCACTCGCGCAGAACGCGGACTTCGAGATCGTCGCGGTCAACGACCTCACCGACGCGAAGGCCCTGGCCCACCTGCTCAAGCACGACTCGATCCTCGGCAAGCTCGCCGAGGACGTCCGGGTCGAGGGTGACTCCATCGTCGTCGGCTCGAAGACGATCAAGGTCCTCGCCGACCGCGACCCCGCCAACCTCGGCTGGGGCGCGCTGGGCGTCGACGTCGTCGTGGAGTCCACCGGGTTCTTCACCGACGGCGAGAAGGCCAAGGCGCACCTCACCGCCGGCGCCAAGAAGGTCGTCATCTCCGCCCCGGCGACCAACAACGACGTCACCCTGGTCATGGGGGTCAACGACTCCGACTACGACGGCTCGAAGCACTCGATCATCTCGAACGCGTCCTGCACCACGAACTGCCTGGCCCCGCTGGCGAAGGTCCTCGAGGACTCCTTCGGCATCGAACGCGGTCTGATGACCACGATCCACGCCTACACCGCGGACCAGAACCTGCAGGACGGCCCGCACAAGGACCTCCGCCGCGCCCGCGCCGCAGCCCTCAACATCGTGCCGACCTCGACCGGTGCGGCCAAGGCGATCGGCCTGGTCCTGCCGCAGCTCAAGGGCAAGCTCGACGGCTACGCGCTGCGCGTCCCGGTCCCGACCGGCTCGGCGACCGACCTGACCGTCACGCTGGCCCGCGAGGTCACCGTCGACGAGGTCAACGCCGCCTACCAGGCCGCGGCCGACGGTCCGCTCAAGGGCTACCTCGTCTACTCCGACGAGCCGCTGGTCTCCACCGACATCGTGACCGACCCCGCGTCGTGCATCTACGACTCGGGCCTCACCAAGGTCAACGGCAACCAGGTCAAGGTCGTCGGCTGGTACGACAACGAGTGGGGCTACTCCAACCGCCTCGTCGACCTCGTCAAGCTCGTCGGCTCCTCGCTCTGAGGTCCTGACACGTCGGCCCGGGCACTCGCGTCACGAGTGCCCGGGCCGTCGTCCGTCCGGACCCGGGCAGTCACGCGAAAGGAACACCCGTGAAGACGATCGACGACCTCGAGGCCCAGATCGGCGGCCTGGCCGGCAAGCGCGTCCTCGTGCGCAGCGACCTCAACGTCCCCCTCGACCAGTCCGGTGACGCTCCCGTCATCACCGACGACGGCCGCATCCGCGCCTCGGTGCCGACGCTGCGTCGTCTCCTCGACGCCGGTGCCCGCGTCGTGGTCACCGCGCACCTCGGCCGCCCCCAGGGCGCCCCCGAGCCCAAGTACTCCCTGGCGCCCGTGCACGCCCGCCTCGTGGAGCTGCTCGAGGGTGTCTCCGTCGGCTTCAGCCCCGTCACCGTGGGGCCGGAGGCCAAGGCCGCGGTCGACGCGCTCGCCGACGGCGAGCTCCTCCTCCTCGAGAACATCCGCTTCAACGCGGGCGAGACCAGCAAGGACGACGGGGAGCGCGGTGCCTTCGCCGACGAGCTCGCCGCCCTCGCCGACGCCTTCGTCTCCGACGGCTTCGGTGCGGTGCACCGCAAGCACGCCAGCGTCTACGACGTCGCGCGCCGGTTGCCGCACGCCGCCGGTGGCCTCGTCGCCACCGAGGTCGAGGTGCTGAAGCGGCTCACGACCTCCCCGGAACGGCCCTACGCCGTCGTCCTGGGCGGCTCGAAGGTCTCCGACAAGCTCGGGGTCATCGACAACCTGCTCGGGTCGCTGCTGAGCGAGGGCGACCGCCTCCTCGTCGGCGGGGGGATGGTCTTCACCTTCCTCAAGGCCCAGGGGTACGAGGTCGGGACCTCGCTGCTCGAGGCCGACCAGCTCGACCGCGTCGCGCAGTACGTGCGGACCGCGAAGGACAAGGGCGTGGAGCTCGTCCTGCCCACCGACGTCGTCGCCGCGACCGCGTTCGCGGCGGACGCCGAGCACGACGTGGTCGCGGCGGACGCCATCCCCGCCGACCGCCTGGGCCTCGACATCGGCCCCGACTCCGGCGCCGCGTTCGCCGCGAAGCTCGCCGACGCGCGCACGGTGTTCTGGAACGGCCCGATGGGCGTCTTCGAGATGGAGCCCTACGCCCACGGCACCCGCGCCGTCGCGCAGGGCATCGTCGACTCCGGCGCCTTCAGCGTCGTCGGCGGCGGCGACTCCGCCGCCGCGGTGCGCAGCCTCGGCTTCGCCGACGCGCAGTTCGGGCACATCTCCACCGGCGGTGGAGCGAGCCTGGAGTACCTGGAGGGCAAGCACCTGCCCGGCCTCGACGTCCTCGACTGACCCGCCCGAACCGACGAGACGAAGGATCGACGATGACCCGCACCCCGCTGATCGCCGGGAACTGGAAGATGACCCTGGACCACCAGCAGGGCACCCTGCTGGTCCAGAAGCTGGACTGGACGCTGAAGGACGCCAAGCACGACTACTCGGTCGTCGAGGTCGCCGTGCTGCCCTCCCACACCAGCCTGCGCACGGTGCAGACGCTGATCGAGGGGGACAAGCTGTCCCTCAAGCTCGGCGCGCAGGACGTCTCCGAGCACGACTCCGGGGCGTACACCGGTGAGGTCTCGGGCGCGATGCTCGCCAAGCTCGGCGTCACCTACGTGGCCGTCGGGCACTCCGAGCGTCGCCAGTACCACGGCGAGGACGACGCGGTCGTGCGGACGAAGACGGCGAAGGCGCTGGCCAACGGGCTGACCCCGATCGTCTGCGTCGGCGAGGCCCTGGAGATCCGCAAGGCCGCGCAGCACGTCGAGTTCACCGTCGGGCAGGTCACGCAGGCGCTCACCGGGCTCACCGCGGAGCAGGTCGCCGGTCTCGTGCTGGCCTACGAACCGGTCTGGGCGATCGGCACCGGCGAGGTCGCGACGCCCGAGGACGCCCAGGAGGTCTGCGCCGCGCTGCGCGCCGCCGTGGCCGAGCAGTTCGACCAGGCCACGGCGGACGCCGTGCGGGTCCTCTACGGCGGCAGCGTGAAGCCCGCGAGCATCGCGGCCATCATGAAGCAGCCCGACGTCGACGGTGCGCTGGTCGGCGGGGCCAGCACGGACGCCGGTGACTTCGCCGCGATCGTCCGCTTCCGCGACCACCCCGCGTGACGAATCTGCGGGAACACCGCCAGTGATGGCTTAGGCTGACCGGTGTGAGCGTGCTCCGCATCGTGCTGCAGGTCATCCTGGGGATCTCCAGCTTCCTCCTGACGCTGTTGATCCTCCTGCACAAGGGCAAGGGGGGTGGGCTGTCCGACATGTTCGGTGGCGGCGTGACGACGAGTCTCTCCGGGTCGAGCATGGCCGAGCGGAACCTCAACCGCTTCACGGTCGGTCTGGGACTGGTCTGGTTCGCCACGATCGTCACCCTCGGCCTCGTCGAGCGGTTCACCAACGAGTTCTGACCAGCCAGCACCGCAGCACGGCATCCACCGAGACTGAAGCAGGAAGAGGACCGACGTGGCAGGTGGCAACGCCATCCGGGGCAGCAGGGTCGGCGCCGGCCCCATGGGCGAGGCGGAACGAGGGGACACCGCGCCCCGCATCCGCATCTCCTACTGGTGCGCCAACGGGCACGAGACGAAGCCGAGCTTCGCCGAGGAGTCCGGGGTCGAACCCCCCGAGACCTGGGACTGCCCGCGGTGCGGGTTCCCCGCCGGCACGGACCGGGCCAACCCGCCCGCTCCGTTGAAGAACGAGCCGTACAAGACGCACCTGGCCTACGTGAAGGAACGTCGCTCCGACGCGGACGGCGAGGCCATCCTCAACGAAGCGCTCGACTCCCTGCGGGCCCGCGGTCTCATCCGCTGACCTGTCGAACGGGAGAAGGCCCCCTGCGGTTCCCGCAGGGGGCCGTCTCCCGTTCCTGGTGGTTCAGAGGTCGGAGGCCGCGGTCTCGTCGACGAGCCAGAGCGTCCGTTCGGTCCCGAAGACCCCCGCCGCGGGGGTCTCGGAGACGTCGCCGGCCGCGACCCCCCGGGCCACGGCGGCCGCCTTCTCGGCACCGGCCGCCACGAGCCAGACCTGGCGGGCGCGCGCGATGGCCCCGAAGGTGAACGACACCCGCAACGGCGGCGGCTTCGGGGACTCCCGGACCCCGACGACGCTGGAGTCGTCGCGACCCAGCCCGGGGTGGTGCGGGAACAACGACGCGACGTGACCGTCGGGCCCCATCCCCAGGAGCAGGACGTCGAACGCGGGGACCTCGGCCCCGCCCCCGAAGGCCAGCAGCTCGGCCGCGTAGCGGGCCGCGGCCGCGTCGAGGTCATCCCCGTCCGGACCGTCGGTAGCCGGCGGCAGGTGCACCGTGGACGGGTCCAACGGCAGCGCGTCGAGGAGTGCGTCGGCGGCCTGGGTCGCGTTGCGATCCGGGTCACCGGTGGCGAGGAACCGTTCGTCGCTCCACCACAGGTGGACGCGGGACCAGTCGACGCTGTCGCGCGCGGGGGAGGACCCCACCGCGGCGAGCGTCTTGCCCCCGATGGTGCCGCCCGTGAGCGACACGTGCGCGACCCCGCGTTCGGCCTGGGCGTCCGCGATGGCCGCGAGCAACCGTCCGGCCGTCGCGGCGGCCAGCACGTCCGGCGTCGCGTGCCGGACGACGAGCGCCCGGGTCACGCCGTGGCCTTCTTCGCGACGGCCCGCTTGCGCGGAGCCGCCTTCTTGGCCGCCGGGGTGGGGCTGACCGGTGCCGCCAGCGTCAGGTCCCCGCCGCGTTCCGGCTCCGGCGGGGTGCCCTTCATGCTGCGCGAGACCTTGGCCGATTGCTGCTCGGCGGCGGCCTGGCGCTTCGCGGCGGCCGCCGGGGTCGAGAGCTTCCCGGCGGTCTGCGCGTCGCGGACGGACATGACCTTCTTGTTGACCTGGGGCAGGCCGTCGGCCAGGACCTCGCCGTAGACGTCGTCCGGGTCGAGACGGCGCAGCTCCTCGGACAGGCAGTCCTTCACCAGTCGACGCGCCAGCGACAGCCGACGGTCGGGCTGGCCGGGCTGGGTGAGGGTGGCGACGCTCTGCTCCGGCCGGATGAGCTCCACCGCACCGGACTTGCGCTCCAACCGGACGCTCTGCACCCCGGTCCCACGCTTGGTGCGGGCCCGCACGACCGGTGCCTTGAGCTTCGCCGCGAGCCACGCCGCGAGGAGTTCGGTGCTGGGGCTGTCCGGGGCACCGGCCACCGTGATCGAGGTGACCGGCTCGTAGGGCGGCTGGTCCAGCGCAGCCGCGAGCAGCGCACGCCAGTTGGTCAGCCGCGTCCACGCCAGGTCGGTGTCACCGGCCCGGTAGCTGGTGCGGCGGGAGTCCAGCGCCTTGGCCGGGTCCCGCGCCTCCGCCGAGTCGGTGATGCGGCGCTGCGCGATGGCCCCGATGGGGTCGGTGCGCAGGTCGTCGGGCGCGGTCCCGGGCCAGTACGCCACGATCGGCGCGTCGGGCAGCAGCAGGGAGACGATGGTCGTCTCCCCGTGCTCGACGAGCGGGCCGTAGGCGCGCAGCACGATGACCTCGCTCGCGCCGGCGTCGCCGCCGACGCGGATCTGGGCGTCGAGACGGGCCGCACCGCGCTTGTTGCCGCGGGCCAGCACGAGCACCCGGCAGGGGTGCTCGCGGCTGGCCTCGTTGGCCGCCGAGATGGCGTCCTCGGCGTGGGCGTCGTCGGTGATGACGACGAGGGTCAGGACCCGGCCGAGCGCGACGGCCCCGCCGGAGTCCCGCAGGTCGACCATCGCCTTGTTGATGGCGCTGGTCGACGTGCTGGGCAGGTCGATGATCACATCAGCTCCTGGTGGGTCTGGCTCACGGGCGCCGCCACTGCCGGCCGGACCGTTCGAGCATGGCGTCGGCCGAGGCAGGGCCCCAGTTGCCCGACGCGTAGGGCTCGGGCTTGCCGTTCTTGGCCCAGAACTGCGTGATCGGGTCGAGGACCTTCCACGACAGTTCGACCTCGGTGTGGCTGGGGAAGAGCGGCGGGTCACCCAGCAGCACGTCGAGGATGAGGCGTTCGTAGGCCTCGGGGCTGGACTCGGTGAAGGCGTGGCCGTACCCGAAGTCCATGGTCACGTCGCGCACCTCCATGGCCGTCCCGGGGACCTTCGACCCGAACCGCATGGTGATGCCCTCGTCGGGCTGCACCCGGATCACCAGGGCGTTCTGCCCGAGTTCCTCGGTGGCGGTCTTCTCGAAGGGCAGGTGCGGGGCACGCTTGAAGACCACCGCGATCTCGGTCACCCGACGGCCGAGCCGCTTGCCGGCCCGCAGGTAGAACGGGACCCCCGCCCAGCGGCGGGTGTCGATCTCGAGCTCGATCGCCGCGAACGTCTCCGTCGTCGAGGTCGAGGGGATCCCGTCCTCGTCGAGGTAGCCCTTGACGAACTCCGAACCCTGCCAGCCCGAGGCGTACTGGCCCCGTGCCGTCGACTTCGCGATGTCCTTGGCCGGACGCACGGCGGAGAGGACCTTGGCCTTCTCCGCACGCAGGTCGGCGGCGTCGAAGGAGACGGGCTCCTCCATCGCGGTCAGCGCCAGCAGCTGCAGGAGGTGGTTCTGGATGACGTCGCGCGCGGCGCCGATCCCGTCGTAGTACCCCGCGCGGCCACCGATGCCGATGTCCTCGGCCATGGTGATCTGCACGTGGTCGACGTGGTTGGCGTTCCAGAGCGGCTCGAACATCTGGTTGGCGAAACGCAGCGCCAGGATGTTCTGGACCGTCTCCTTGCCGAGGTAGTGGTCGATGCGGAACACCGAGTCCGGCGGGAACACGTTCTCGACGACGGCGTTCAGCTCGCGCGCCGACTTGAGGTCGTGCCCGAAGGGCTTCTCGATGACGACGCGTCGCCACTGGTCGCCGTGCTGGGCGCTCAACCCGCTGCGCGCCAACTGCTTGGCGACGACGGGGAAGAACCGCGGCGGGATCGACATGTAGAACGCGTGGTTCCCGCCGGTGCCGCGGACCCGGTCGAGGTCGGCGACGGTCGTGGCGAGCTGGTCGAACGCCTCGTCGTCGTCGAACTCACCGGGGACGAACCGGAAGCCCTCGGCGAGCTGGGCCCACACGGACTCCCGGAAGGGGGTCCGGGCGTGCTGGCGCACCGAGTCGTAGACGATCTTGCCGAAGTCCTGGTCGACCCAGTCGCGACGGGCGAAACCCGTCAGCGCGAAACCGGGGGGCAGCAGGCCCCGGTTCGCCAGGTCGTAGATCGCGGGCATGAGCTTCTTGCGCGCGAGGTCACCCGTCACGCCGAACATCACCATGCCGCACGGACCGGCGATCCGCGGGAGCCGACGGTCCCGCGGATCGCGCAGCGGGTTCTCCGCGTGCGTCACCCGCGTCGGACTCACTGGGCGTCGACCTGCGTCTTCACTCGCTCCAGCTCGTCGGTGACGGTGGTGAGCAGCTCGCCCCAGCTCTTCTCGAACTTGTCGAGACCGTCGGTCTCGAGGAACTCGACGACGTCGGTGTAGGAGACACCGAGACGCTCGAGGTCGTCGAGGACGGCCTGGGACTCGCCGTAGGAACCGCGGATGGTGTCCCCGGTGACCTCGGCGTGGTCGATGGTCGCCTCGAGGGTCTTGCCCGGCATCGTGTTCACGGTGTTCGGGGCGACGAGCCCGGTGACGTAGAGGGTGTCGGGGAGGTCGGGGTTCTTGACCCCGGTCGAGGCCCACAGCGGACGCTGCGCGCGGGCGCCGGACTCCTTGAGGACCTGCCAGCGCGGGGTCGAGAAGACCTCCTCGTAGGCCTGGTAGGCCAGGCGCGCGTTGGCCAGACCGGCCTTGGACCGCAGGGCCTTGGCCTCGTCGGTCCCGATCTCCTCGAGGCGCTTGTCGATCTCGGTGTCGACGCGGGAGACGAAGAAGGAGGCGACCGACTCGATCTTGGAGATGTCGTGGCCGTTCTGCTTGGCCTGCTCGAGCCCGGTGAGGAACGCCTGCATGACGGCGCGGTAGCGGTCGAGGGAGAAGATCAGGGTCACGTTGACGCTGATGCCCTCGGAGATCGCGGTGGTGATCGCGGCGAGGCCTTCAACGGTCGCGGGGATCTTGATGTAGAGGTTCTGGCGGTCGACGGCCTTCCACAGCTTGCGCGCGGAGACCTCGGTGCCGGCGGTGTCGCGCGCCTGGCGCGGGTCGACCTCGAGGGAGACGCGGCCGTCGAGCCCGTCGGTGCGGTCGAAGACCGGCTTGAGCACGTCGCACGCCTTGCGGACGTCCTCGGTGGTGATCTGGAAGACGGCTTCCTCGGTGTCGGCGCCGGCGGCGACGAGTTCCTTCACCTGGTCGGTGTAGCGGTCGCCCTTGCTCAGCGCGCTCGCGAAGATCGTCGGGTTCGAGGTGACGCCGAGGACACCGGCCTCGACAAGGCGGCCGAGTTCACCGCCGTCGGTCAGCTCGCGGGAGAGGTCGTCCAGCCAGACCGACACGCCGTGTTCGTGCAGGGTCTCGAGGTTGTTGCTCATGAGGTGCTCCGTTCCATCGTCCACTGGGTGGGTGGGCGCCGGGACGGCGCCCGCAGAACCCGGGGGCCGCGGATCGCGGCCCCCGGGAAGAGGTCACTGCAGACCGGCGAGGGATTCCTTGGCCGCGGTGACGACCGCGGTGTCGGTCATGCCGAACTCGCGGTAGAGGTCCTGGTAGTCCGCCGAGGCACCGAAGTGCTCGATGCCGACGACGCGACCGGCGTCGCCGGTCAGGTCGTGCCAGCCCTGGGCGATGCCCGCCTCGACGGCCACGCGCGCCTTGACGCCCGGGATGAGGACGGTGTCGCGGTAGGACTGGTCCTGCGCGTCGAACCACTCACGGCACGGCATCGACACCACGCGGGTGGGGATGCCCTCGGCCTCGAGCTTCTCGCGGGCGGCGACCGCGATCTGCACCTCGGAGCCGGTCCCGATGAGGATGACCTCGGGGTTCGCGGTGGAGGCGTCGACGAGGACGTACCCGCCCTTGGCGACGCCGTCGGCCGCGCCCCAGCCCGGCTGCGAACGGTCGAAGGTGGGCAGGTCCTGGCGGGAGAGGGCCAGACCGGCGGGCCGGTTCGTCGTCTCCAGGATCGTCTTCCACGCCCACGCGGTCTCGTTGGCGTCGCCGGGGCGCACCACGTCGAAGCCGGGGATGGCGCGCAGCGCGGCGAGGTGCTCGATCGGCTGGTGGGTCGGGCCGTCCTCGCCCAGGCCGATGGAGTCGTGGGTCCAGACGTAGGTCACCGGCAGCTGCATGATCGAGGCCAGGCGGACCGCGGGACGCATGTAGTCGCTGAAGACCAGGAAGGTGCCGCCGTAGGGACGGGTCCCGCCGTGCAGCGCGATGCCGTTGAGGATCGACCCCATGGCGTGCTCGCGGATGCCGAAGTGCAGCACGCGGCCGTAGAGGTTGCCGTCCCAGGTCTTGGTGGTGCGGCTGGGGGGCAGGAAGGACGGTTCGCCCTTGAGGGAGGTCAGGTTGGACTCGGCCAGGTCGGCCGAACCGCCCCACAGCTCCGGCAGCGAGGACGCGATGGCGTTGAGGACCTGGCCGGAGGCCTTGCGCGAGGCCATCGCCTTGCCGGGTTCGAAGACGGGCAGCGACTGCTCCCAGCCCGCGGGCAGGGTGCGGGTGCGCATGCGGTCGAAGAGCTCCGCACGCTCACCGGCGTCCTCGCGCCACGCGTCGTAGTCGCTCTGCCAGGCCTCGTGGGCGCTCTTGCCGCGCTCGCGGACGGCGCGGGCGAAGCCGAGGACCTCGTCGGAGACGTCGAAGGTCTTCTCGGGGTCGAAGCCGAGGACCTCCTTGGTGGCCTTGACCTCGGCCTCGCCCAGCGCGGAGCCGTGCGACTTGCCGGTGTTCTGCAGGGTCGGCGCGGGGTAGGCGATGATCGTGCGCAGCACGATGATCGAGGGCTTGCCCGTCTCGGCCTTGGCGGCCTCGATGGCGGCGTGCAGGCCGGCGACGTCCTCGGTGTAGGGGCCTTCGCCGCCGTTGGTCCAGTCCATGGTCTGGACGTGCCAGCCGTAGGCCTCGTAGCGCTTGGCGGTGTCCTCGCCGAGCGCGATCGCGGTGTCGTCCTCGATGGAGATGTGGTTCTGGTCGTAGATGACGACCAGGTTGCCCAGCTCCTGGACCCCGGCGATGGCGGAGGCCTCGGAGGTCACGCCCTCCTCGATGTCCCCGTCTGAGCACAGCACGTAGACGTGGTGGTCGAAGGGGCTGGTGCCGGGGGCGGCCTCGGGGTCGAACAGGCCGCGCTCGCGGCGGGCGGCCATGGCCATCCCCACGGCGGAGGACAGACCCTGGCCCAGCGGGCCGGTGGTCATCTCGACGCCGGCGGTGTGTCCGTGCTCGGGGTGGCCGGGGGTCTTGGAACCCCACTTGCGCAGCGCCTTCAGGTCGTCGAGCTCCAGGCCGTAGCCGGAGAGGTAGAGCTGGTTGTACAGCGTCAGGCTCGAGTGCCCGCAGGACAGCACGAACCGGTCGCGCCCGACCCAGTCCGGGTCGGCGGGGTCGTGCCGGAGGACCTTCTGGAACAGCAGGGTGGCCACCGGGGCGAGGCTCATGGCCGTACCCGGGTGACCGTTGCCGGCGCGCTGCACCGCGTCCATCGCCAGGACGCGGGCGGTGTCCACCGTCCTCTGGTCCAAGTCGCTCCACTCGAAGCTGGGCTGGCTCACGTGTCTCCTCCCGTGCGAACCAGCTGACCGACCAGCGCCGGGATGGCGGTGGAGGACCGGCCGTGGTCCGCTCTGTGTCTCCGTCGTCCGTCGCCACCGCGTGCGGTGCGACGTCCCGAGGCGTTCGTCTGTGTGCGGCTCCTCCGTCCCGACACGACGGGCGCGGCGGGAGGATCACCGAGTGCGAGCCTACTCGCACGGGACTCTGGCGCAGCTCGTGAGGGTGGCGCACCGGGAGTGCTCAGGGGCCTCGTGCGACGTCCCGTCGCCGACACGGGAGGTGGCGCCGCGTACGACACTGCGTAGCAGCGGCGTAAGCTCGTGCTCGCCCGTTGTCGCCTCGCCCTGAGGACACTGTGACCGTCGCCGACCCGCGTCTGACCGACGCCCCCGCGCACTCCCGGACCAGCTTGCTGGGCCGGCGCCGCAAGGGGCGTCCTCCGCGTTACCCCCGGGTGGCCGCCTACGTGGCGCTCACCAAGCCGCGCATCGTCGAGCTGCTGCTCATCACGACCATCCCGGTCATGCTCTTCGCCGCGGGTGGCCTGCCGTCCGGCTGGCTCATCCTGACGACGTTCGTCGGTGGGGCGTTGTCCGCGGGCTGCGCGAACACGCTCAACTGCTACTTCGACCGCGACATCGACGCGTTGATGAAGCGCACCGAGAACCGACCGCTGGTGACGGGTCTGATCTCACCGAACCAGGCGCTCGTCTTCGCCACGGTCCTGGGGCTCGCCTCGACGGCGATCTTCGTCGCGTTCGTCAACGTCCTCTCCGCGGCGCTGGCGTTGCTCGCGATCCTGCTCTACGTCGTGGGCTACACGCTGCTGCTGAAGCGCCGGACCTCCCAGAACATCGTCTGGGGCGGGGTCGCGGGGTGCATGCAGGTGCTCATCGGCTGGACCGCGGTGCGCGACTCCCTGGACTGGGCGCCCTTCGTGCTGTTCGGCGTGATCTTCCTCTGGACCCCGCCGCACTACTGGCCCCTCTCGGTGCGCTACCGCGAGGACTACGCCAACGCCGGGGTCCCGATGCTCCCCGTCGTCGCGAAACCCACGACGGTCTCGCGCCAGATCGTGCTCTACACGATCGCGATGGTGCTCTGCTCGTTGCTGCTGGTGCCGCTCGGGAACGCCGGTGTCGTCTACGGGGCGGCCGCGCTCGTGCTCGGCGTCGGGTTCCTCGTGCAGACGATCGGGTTGCACCGCAGGGCGACCCGCTTCGAGCGGGAGACCGGGGGGCGCGACGCCGGAACCCTGGAGCAGCTGAAGCAGATCTCCCCGATGGGGGTCTTCCACGGTTCGATCACCTACCTGACGCTGCTGTCGACCGCCGTCGCGGTCGACCCGTTCGTGAGCGTCGGCTGGCCGTTCTGACCGCCTGACGAACGAACGACGAGAGCCGCCGTGGACGAGTTGTCCACGGCGGCTCTTC